>JAHHHZ010000009.1 GCA_019359095.1 Pleurocapsa minor HA4230-MV1
TCTTATTTATTACTCGGACTTCATCGTTTAATTTATACTATGAATCAATTTCAACCCTTGCTTCTTTCTGGGTAATCTCTTTGATTTGTTACTATTTGAACTCGGAGAGTGACATAAGAGGGTTATATGAAATACAAATAAGAATGATACAGATAAATAGTCCCCAAGTCCCTAAGTCCCCGACGCGAAGCTAGTCCTTTAGGGCAAGTCCCCAAATCTTTCATTTGTAGCAAACATTTGTAGATTTCATATTAACTTGTCACGAATGTCTAAGCTGTGACGGATGAGAGGACGGGCGAAAGTACTGTTTCAATATCTTTTAAGACATCGCTACTCAATTTAACTTCCGATGCTGCGGCATTGTCTTCTACCTGTTCGGGACGACTCGCACCGATAATAGCGGAAGATACTCGCTCATCTCGCAAGATCCAGGCTAAAGCTAGTTGAGCTAGGGAAATATTTAATCTTTGCGCGATCGGCTTGAGGTTTTGTACGGCACTAAGGATGCGATCGCTAGAAAAATTGCCCATAAAACCATTCATCTGGTCGTTTGCTGCGCGAGAATCTTGTGGTGGTGCTTGTCCTGGTTGGTATTTTCCAGTCAGAACACCTTGGGCTAGGGGTGACCAAACAATCTGACCGATACCATTGGCAGCACACAAAGGAAATACTTCTGCTTCGGGTTTGCGCCATAGCATTGAGTATTGAGGTTGACTGGAGACAAACTTTTCTACATTGGGTAGATCTAATGCTGCTTGAATTTGCTCGGGACTCCATTCACTAAAGCCAATATAGCGGGCTTTACCTTGCCTTACTACTTCAGTTAAAGCTTCCATTGTTTCTTCTAGGGGCGTATTTACGTCATAACGATGACACTGATAGAGATCGACATAATCCGTGCGTAGACGTTGCAAGGAAGCATCAATTTGTTTGTGGATTTGAGTTGCCGATAAACCGCGATCGCTTTCTGACATAGGAAAATAAACTTTGGTCGCCAAGATGTAAGAACTGCGATCGCGTCCCTGTAAAATTTCTCCTAATAAAGATTCTGCTGCCCCACGTCCGTATACATTGGCAGTGTCGATACAGTTAATGCCAAGAGCAAAAGCTTTATGAATACAGGCTTCAGCTTTTTGTCGCTCAACTCCACCGCCATAGGTTAACCAAGAGCCTAAAATTAATTCAGAAACTTTGAGATCGCTATTGCCAAGTTGTCTATATTTCATTTTTTTCTCCGTTGGTAATTTTAAATCAATATTAAAATAGTAATTCAACGGTTTTATACCTGGGATCGTTCATAGGATTTGGGTAATTGCAAAAGAATAAATCAATCCTCTATAATCCAGTCTAGGCAAAGCGAAAAAATAGGTTGCAACTAGATGGATCAAATAGTCAAAACCATAGTTACTAGCTTACAATAGTTACTAGGTAGTGCAATCAAGTCATTGCCTGGGATAATTACAGCTTTAATCGTTCTGATGTTGACTCGCTATGCAGCCGAGTATGCCAGAAATATAGCTGAGAAAATAGGGTGCGATTCGTTTAGTATAAACGTACTTAACTAGTACGGGGACTACTAGCATGGAAAAAACAAAAAATGCCAATAATAAGGCAGATTAATAGAACCATGACAACTGAATATCCGTGAGAGTGCGAGAACTCCTATAACAAGGATTAAGGTCGGTCACCTTACAAACTCAAGTCTCTCTCCCCAGGTGTTGCTACCGTGTACACACAAGTCAAAGTAAACTATCACAGAGGAGCTTAAAAAACATTTTAGGATAGATGGACAACCCAATACTGGTTTACGCAGAAAAATTCAAAGGCAAGACATTTGGAGACCCAAGATTGCTCAAAAGGGGGTAGCATTATATGAAGCATTACAGGAACATCAATCAGTCAAAATCCGCCAAATAAGTCGAAATAGAGCCGAACAAGTAGGATATTATCGCTTTTTGGAGCATGAAAACGTGACAGTATCAGAACAAAGACAAAGTATTGCCCAGCATTGCCAACAAAACTTAGAAGAACGTCACGTATTAGCAATAAGTGACAGCAGCGAAATTAATTTGCAGTCTCATGTAGGAAGACTGAAATCAGAAAACTTGGGAGTAGTAGGAAATAACATAGATGTCGGATTTTACATTCATCCAACATTAATTGTGGATAGTGAAAATGGATTTCCTTTAGGATTAAGCACTATACAGAGCCTTGTCAAGGAACTTATACCATTAATGTTCCAGCCGACAAACGTATTGAGCGTGTAAGAAGACAAGCCTTGCTCAAAGTTCGTTTTGGTCGAGTGAAGATTAAGCGACCTGAAGCCTTAAAAGCTTTTGATTATCCTCCATCAGTTACTCTTTACGGTGTCGAAGTCGAAGAAGTTTGCCCACCTGCGAGTCAAAAGCCAATTCATTGGCGATTGTTAACCACTCATGATGTGATGTCAATCGAACAAGCACTACAAGTCATCGAATGGTACAAGTGGCGATGGCGTATCGAGGAACTGTTTGCAGCTCTCAAAAAAGCAGGATTAAATATTGACTTAACCTGGGGTTGATCGTATGTCTGCAAAACAAAACCTCTTAATTAATAATTTTGTTACTCTTGTTACTATTTATTCTCAATAAGTTGGTAACAATCTTATTTTGCATTATTGATAGTTAATTGCAAGTAGATACTGACAAAACTTAATAAATAGTGACTGGTTAAAACATTTAGCCAATCTTTTGATCAGAGAGCAGAGGCATTATTGACGAACAATCAAAAGCTTAAAACGATTTATCAGTATAGAATTTTGGAAAATAGTAGTAAAACAAGAAACTAAGATCGCAGCAAGATAATTATAAAATCAGCTCCAGAAAATTTTATCAATCAAGCATTATTTAGTGGCAAAATATTATTTATTGAGAATAACTTGCAATTATTTGCGAAGAGATTATATGATACTAGAACTGATCGACCACGTTACACGAAACCACAAAATCAATTAACAGGACAAACAATCATGGCTAAAATTGGTCTATTTTACGGCTCGACTACGGGTAAAACAGAAGAAGCAGCCGAAGCAATACAAAACGCTTTAGGAGGCTCAAGCGTTGTGACACTCCACGAAATCGCTGAGGTCTCAGATAGTGACTTTGCCGACTATGAGCGCATTATTATTGCTTGTCCTACCTGGGATATTGGCGGATTACAATCAGACTGGGAAGGCTTTTACGAAGACGAGCTAGATAATATCGATTTTAGCGGTAAGAAAGTGGCATATTTTGGCACAGGCGATCAAGTAGGCTATGCCGATAATTTTCAAGATGCGATGGGAATCTTGGAAGAAAAGATTTCTAGTTTAGGTGGTGAAACAGTAGGTCATTGGTCTACAGACGGTTATGAACACGAAGCATCCAAAGCCGATCGGGGTGGCAAATTTGTCGGCTTGGCTTTAGATGAAGATAATCAATCAGAATTAACAGATGAACGAATTCAGAAATGGACGACACAATTAAAGTCTGAATTTGCTCTCTAGTAAATAGCTATAAGCCATAAGCTATAAGCCTTTATTAGACTCTTGCATGAATAAGAGATTAATTCTTGTTCTTTTTTCCCTCAAGGAAAAACTAATAAATAAGAGTTTAGAGCTTAGAGCTTAAAGCTTGGAGCTTAGAGCTAGCTAAAAAGTTTGGGGATTCTCCTCTCCAAAGAATGGGAAAAGTAGCCGATTGTAATGAGCCAACATTAATCTTATGCTTTTCCCTTTTCTTGCAACAAATCACTAGAATTATTTATTCATGCCTCATCTAGTCTTATGTTTCAGTGTTTGGACATTAGTTTTTACTTGCTTATTTTGGCGATCCGAAGGCTAGGCGGAGCCTAATCGCTTTCCATAATTAAGCAGGCTATTAATCATCTCCAACGCCTTCACCAAATACCCTGCGATCGATGTGTCTACTTTACAGGTGATTACCGACTGAAATGTACGGTTAATCCAATGGTGGCAATGTCGGAAACAGCAATTGGCTGCCGAGACTTTATCTACAATAAGCAACAAACTGCCTGTAGTAACTGTGTAGCTGTTAATCATTGTAGCAATGCCAACCAAAAATCAAAGCATTCAGTATTCCAACCCAAACTCACTTATTTAAAATGAAGATATCTCCTGCAACAGCACCAGTTTGGATTAATGCCAATCCTAGTTTTAAAGACTTTGACGGTCGTATCGTTCGCTATTTATCTCAACAAATACCCGTTGCTTATTGGGAATATTATCAGGAACTAGACGAAGCAAGTTCTCTGAAAATAGCGATAACATTACTGCACGACTATCTTAAATCCCGATCGCAACCGACAGATTTAATCGGTCATGGCACAGGTGGTTTACTCGGATTACTTTATGCTCGTGAACATCCTGAGCGCGTAAAATCTTTAACTTTGCTGGGAGTAGGTTGCTCGCCGACTATTGACTGGCAAGCGCACTATTATCAGATGCGAAAGTTATTACCTTGCAGTCAAGATATTATTCTTGCTCGGATGGTACAGATGATGTTTGGTCATCAAAGCCGAGCAAATGTCAAAAATCTAGTTGAAATCCTGAAACAAGATTTATATACTGCACCTACTGCTCATTCACTTTATCAATTAGATCGAGTAGAATCGGGAAAAGTATTGATGCCAATGATGGTATGCGGTAGTGATAATGATGGTATTGTCGATCGCTCTGCTTTACGAGGATGGTCAGATTATTTAAAAGATGATGATCTACTCTGGATAAACCCATTGGGACATCATTTCTTTCATTATTTTTTCCCTGAATATACAGGCAGGAAAATAATTAAATTCTGGCAAAATGTAGAGCAAAATTGTGTCTCTTCCAAACTGATAGCATTACAAAAGACTTGTCATCCTTAATACTAATTTGAGTTACTAGCGCGGATTACCAAAAAAAGTTAGAGTCAAGCTATCGTGAATCAAAAGTTGTCGTCAAAAACCGATTGATTCTGTTTTAGGTTATGATTGGCTGGGATAAATATGGACGCAATTAGTTGGCAAAAAATCTTAGTAAGATTATTGTTTGCTTTTATTCTTGGAAGTGCGGTCGGAATTGAAAGAAGATGGGATCAAACTAAACAAAACATTCAAGCCAATAGCCAAGTAGCTTTGGGAGCAGCAATGTTTTCCCTACTTGTCAGTTCAGCTTCAGAAACCAAATTTGTTTCTCAGTTGGTGTTAGGTATCAGTATTCTTTGTGCTGGCATTTTTTTACAACAACAGGCAAGACAGTCACCTGCCCAACCTATAAGTATTGTAACTCAGCTTTGGTGTGCAGGTGCAGCAGGCTCTTTGGTAGGATACGGTCTTTTTTTGCCTGCTTATATCAGTATCTCAATTATTTTCATCACTAATTTATTGTTTCCAGCTGCAAAAACAAGTTTGAATCTTCATCTAGAAAAAAAGACGGTTGACGATACTAATTTATTGTTTCCAGCTTCAGAAACAAATTTGAATCTTCATCCAGAAAAAGAGAAGGTTGACGATTTAGATTTAAGTAAGGCTGCAATAGATCAAGAAACTTATTACCAGTGTCACGTAAACTGCTTGGCAGTAGACGAAGCACAAGTACTATCTTTATTAGTTCAATTATGTAAAGAACAACAGCTAACGCCAACGAAAATTAGCAGTAGAAATTTAGACAATAACCCCTCCCCCTCTGCTCCTGAAATCGAGGTGCAAATGGATTTTGTTACCGATCGCGATATTAGCCCCCTAGAATTACAGCAGGTATTAATCAGCCTGAAGTCAAAACTGAAAATTATGTCAGCTAGTTGGTCAGAAATCGGTAAAAATAACCACTTTTTATCAAGATTAGTATTAAGAATATGAGATAATTTTAAGCTAAATAAAACTTGTTTTTCAGCAACTTGGCAGCAGATGAATTTATCTCATCAAAAACTAGACTCGCAGCAATCAAAAAGACAAAGTTCAATTCAAAAAGTGCTTTACATAACGTTGGGGTTGAACCTGTTGGTTTTAGAAACAAAATTTAGCTTGGGTTTAGCAACAGGTTCTCTTAGCTTGTTAGCAGATGCCCTACACTCATTGTCAGACAGTGCCAGCAATATTTTAGGTTTAATTGCGATGCGCCTTGCTAATCCTAAACCAGATTGGGATCATCCTTATGGACATTCTAAGTTTGAATCTTTAGGGGCATTGGGAATTGCAGGTTTTTTAATTGTGGCTGGGATTGAAATTTTGGACTCAGCGGTGAAACGTCTTTTTTTCGCTGGGGACAGTGAATCTATCGAGGTTAGCAATCTCAGTCTAGTGATGATGATCACTGTATTGATGATTAATATTGGCGTTGCTGTATACGAAGCCGAAAGAGGAAAAGCTCTTAATAGCAAACTTTTACAAGCCGATGCTCGACATACTTTCAGTGATGTTTGGGTGACAGTAATTCTGTTGGTTGGGATGTGGGGAATACGTTTAGGATTCGGGTGGCTGGATATCGTCTTGGCTTTTCTGGTGGCAGGTTTAGTGTTTTGGAGTGCTTGGGAAGTAATTAGAGAGAATGTTCCTTTCTTGAGCGATCGCGTAGCTATTCCAGCTAGAGAAATTATGAAAACTGTAACGGATGTATATGGCGTACTTAACTGTCATTCAATTACGTCTAGAGGCGTATTGGGTCAAGCAATATTTATCGAGATGCACTTAGTAGTTGCACCGCGAGAAATCAGTGAGGCATACAAAATTGTCGAAGCAGTAGAACAAAAGCTGCAAGAAAAGTATGGTTCTGTACATGCAACAATTCAGCTAGAACCGCACAAAAACATCGAACTATTAGAAAGTCATCTTAAACAGCCCCAAAGTTAAAATATGTCAACGGCGAGCGCGCAGTTCTGCTTCAATCCATTGCTTGACAGTTGCTACGACCGATTCCACAGGTAGATCTTGGGATTCTTTAGTTGCTCGTTTCACCACCTCTACCTTGCCTTCAGAGAGCGATCGCCCTGTGACCACGCGATAGGGAATACCCACTAGTTCACTATCCTTAAATTTTACTCCTGCTCGTTCTTTGCGGTCATCTAGTAAGACTTCTACTCCCGCCTGTTTAAACTCTTCATAGAGTCTTTCTCCCACCGCCATTTTCTCTTCGTCAGAGATATTCGGTACGATGACGATGACATGATAGGGAGCGATCGCCACAGGCCAAATAATGCCATCTCGATCGTAGGATTGTTCTACTGCTGCTTGAGCTAAACGTGATACACCAATACCATAGCAGCCCATCCAGAGGGGTTCTGTTGCACCCTGTTCGTTAGTAAAGTTGGCCCCCATCGCCTCGGAATATTCTGTCCCTAGTTGGAAAATATGCCCAGCTTCGATACCTCTGGCACTGCTTAAGGTTTGACTGGGATCGTGGATTGCGCGATCGCCTGCTTGAGCTTTTTGAATATCTACTTGCAGTTCAGGTAGGGTAAAGTTATCGCCCCAGTTTGCCCCGACGACGTGATAGCCTACTTCATTCGCCCCTGTGACAAAGTTTTTGAGATCTAATACAGTTCGATCGGCTAAACGCAAGAATTGCTGCACTACATTCTTAGAAGTGCTGATATAGTCATCAGCTAAGTTGGGAGCGATATAGCCTAAAGGTAAGGGTTTGGCTGCCCATTTTTTTTGCGCAGTGGCATCAGGTACAGTAAGCGCAATAATTGTCTTAGCCTGGTACTGAGGAGCAAGTTTAGTTAATTCATTAGTTAGCTTGACTTCATTGACATCGCGATCGCCACGGATATTAATCAAGACCAAAACAGTCGTGGCGTTATCGTAAATCACCTCGTATAATACGTTTTTCACAATTACTGTCGGCGAACAATTAACCGCTTCGGCTAGGGTGGCGATCGTTTCCGTATTGGGAGTGGCTAACTTTTCGTAACTGCTAAAAGGCGACTCCACCACATCAGGAGGTAAAGATACCGCTTTTTCAGTGTTGGCGGCATAATTCCCATCTTCGGTATAGAGAATCTCGTCTTCTCCTGCTTCTGCCAGAATCATAAACTCCTGAGATCCCGAACCGCCAATCGCTCCCGAATCTGCGTCTACGGGGCGAAATTGTAACCCACAGCGGGTCATAATCTGGCGGTAGGCCCGATCCATCGCCTGATAAGTTTCTTTTAAACTAGCCTCATCCACATGGAAAGAATAGGCATCTTTCATGATAAATTCTCGTCCGCGCATCAAGCCAAAACGAGGACGAATCTCATCGCGAAATTTAGTTTGAATCTGATATAAATTCAACGGTAGCTGACGATAAGAGCGAATCGTTTCACGGGCAATGGTAGTAATAATCTCTTCGTGGGTTGGCCCTAAACCCAATTCGCGATCGCTGCGATCGGTCAGAGAAAACATAATTCCTTCTGCCTTAGTGTAAGTATCCCACCGTCCTGATTCCTGCCAGAGCTGGGATGGCTGTAGCTGAGGCAATAAGCATTCCTGCGCTCCTGTTGCATCCATCTCTTCTCGGACAATTTGCGATACCTTCTGTAACACTCGCCACATCAAGGGCATATAAGCATAAATTCCGCTACCAATACGGCGGATATAGCCTGCACGAAGTAACAACTGATGACTGGGTATTTCTGCCTCTGCTGGAGTTTCTCTCAGTGTCACAAACAGCATCTGGTTTAGTCGCATGGTTCTTTCCTTCAGTAAGATTGCGGAATTGGGAATTCTTATTTTATCAGTCGGCTGGTAAACAAAAAAAAGATAAGAAATTTAAGACAATAATCTTTCAATCTCCTATCTCAATATATGATGATGTTTGCTCAAATTAACTCAATCTTTAATAACTTTTTATTCTAGTTATAAACCTTACCGCCACCCCAAAGGATGCCGCGAATTTCAGGTTGAATTAAAATATGTCCCGCAACTGCTTCTAAATCTTCATCAGTCAGATTGCGCATCTTGGGATAAAGATCGGAGCGAGTGGTATTAGGGTGGAATTCATAAATATCTTTTTCCCCATCATAGGTAGTGGGGTTTTTGAGATAATCTACAATTCCTTCAACGTTATCTCTGGCGGGATAAGCTCCAGATAAAGCAGTTAAACCTAAGTTAACGTTAGGATTAGTTTTGGTTGCGCCACCCTTGTGACAATAACTACAGCTATCAACAAATACTCTTTGTCCTTGTTTAACCTGTTTGAGACTTAAGGTTATTGTGTCTCCTTTGTCATTTAGGGGAACAGTACGAATGCTCTCATCAAGTTCCACCGCATTAACGATTCCAATTTTAAATTGAATTACCAAAAATAAGGCAGCTACAGTAGCAAGTAAAAATCTTTTCAACATTGTTCTCCTCAAAATTTGAATTTGATCGACGCTCAGAGTAAATTCCACCAACAAGTTAATCACCCGTTCCCCGCCTTACAAAGACGGGGCTTGCAGGTGACCGTTGGCCAATGAACCAGCATCCATAATCTTCAGCTATTTATTTTGACAGAATACTTAAAGCTTATAAAAAACAGTAAACAATCTTATCGCTCAGGATCAATTGGGAACATAAACCATGATTCCTTTAACCAGCTTCTGAATTAGTTTTAGTAGCCAGAATTTCCATAATTATTGCCTTAGCATCTT
Organism: Pleurocapsa minor HA4230-MV1; assembly: GCA_019359095.1. Lineage (NCBI taxonomy): Bacteria > Bacillati > Cyanobacteriota > Cyanophyceae > Pleurocapsales > Pleurocapsaceae > Pleurocapsa > Pleurocapsa minor. The sequence continues at coordinate 9,630 of JAHHHZ010000009.1, forward strand.
CTAATGCTAAACAAGTGCGTTCGTTTTTATAGTTTATTTTAAAGCGATCGCAAAGCTCAAATACGACTTGTTCTTCTAAGTCATATTCTGCTGCAATATCAGCAATTGATAGTTCTGCAAAGCCCATAAGTACGGTCTATCTAAATCTTGTTGATGAAGACTAAATGATTAATAAATGGTCAGAGAGACCCCGCTGTAAAACAACGGGGCTTCCTCTGACTTCGTCGTTGTTCAGTAATTATGTATTATACTAGGATTTCGTTTAGGTCGAGATGAGCAAGAATACTCAACTAGACTGTTTGCGCCCCAATAATAATCAATATCATCTCATTTAATAGACCCAAGTGCGGGAAAAATTTTTAGAGGCTAGGCCTTACCTTTCCCTGCGAGTTATTTGTGAGGTAGTAAAAGGGAACGCAAGTCCACCACTTTGCCGATCACAGCGATCGCAGGTGCTTGAAATCCTGTTGTAGTTACCTGTTCAACAATCGTACCCAAAGTGCCAATCAGTTCTGTCTGGTCGGGTCTAGTACCCCAGCGAATAAGAGCGATCGGAGTTTCCAGGGTCATACCTCCAGTGAGCAAACTGGGAATAATACGGGACAGGTTATGAACTCCCATATAAATCACAATAGTCTCTGAACCTTGAGCGATCGCCTGCCAGTTGACTTCGGGCCGATATTTTTCCGTAGCTTCGTGTCCTGTGACAAAGGTGACAGAAGAATTGTAGCGACGATGAGTCACGGGAATGCCAGCATAAGCGGGAGCAGCAATCCCTGAAGTAATACCAGGTACTACTTCTACCTCTACCCCTGCTCGAACTAGATCCGCCATTTCCTCTCCACCTCTGCCAAACACAAAAGGATCGCCTCCTTTAAGACGAACTACTACGGCGTTGCTTTGGGCCTTAGTTCTCAGTAATTCAGTGGTTTGCGCCTGGGGTAAAGAATGGCGCTTTCGACGCTTGCCTGCGTTGATTTTTTCAGTTGTGGCAGGAATAATTGCCATAATTTCTGGGCTAACCAAGGCATCATAAATAACAACATCAGCATGTTCTAGTAGGGTTTTTCCCTTCACCGTCAGTAAGCCAGGATCTCCTGGGCCTGCACCAACTAAATAAACCTTACCGAGATACTTTGGTTGATTCATATAGGTTGACTAAATAATCTAAGTAATTTAAGCTTCTTTGGCAATTAATTCGGCGATCGCAGGCGTTGACCCAAGGGGTTCGCCTAGCAGCAACTCGATTTGGGGATATTCCTGCCGTAATTCCTCAATTTCCGTGGCGATCGCTTCGGTGATTTTGCCAGGAAATAAAAAGTAGGGCAAAATGGCGATTTTCTCACTGCCTAAAGCTATTTGCGCTTTAATTTGTTGAGTAAACTTAGGAATAGTAGACCAGTAGGCTAGCTCCGCGTTTAACTGATTTGACAAATTTTGATAATATTCGCCTGCCGTAAGTAGTCTACTACCATGGGCAATTAAAATACGTGTTTTTGCTGATAATTCGTCAAATCGATTTGCCAACAGCGAAATTATTCCCGAATATTTACCTAAATATGGAGATAATTCAATAGTTACTTGGTTGTCTAGCTGTTTACTAGCTAAGCTAATTTCAGCAGGAATATCTGACTGAACGTGAACTCCAGGAGCTAAAAATAAGGGAATTACCTTAATCTGCTTAAATCCTTGTCCATTTGCTTTTTGGGCGAAGTCAATTAAGCTTTGACTCAAAGATCGATCCCCTAACTCTAAGGCGGCTACTTCAATTAAAGGAATCCAATCCAAGTCTGAAACTATTGTTGATTTAGACTCACAATCAAACGAATTCTTCCCTAAGTAATTTTCCTGAGTTAATATGTTCTTGGATTTATATTTGGCGATTAATAGGTTTTTAAGATTTAAAACGGCAGCATGAGTGCGACAGTCTCTACTACCGTGAAAAACTAGGAGATAAGCGTAGGATGAAATCAAATAAATTACCGTAACTTTATAGATAAATTAATTGGAGAAGCGTATATTTAAGAAATTATAGCGACGAAAACAATTGATTCTGTAGTAAATGATATATTTTAAATGCCAACATTAGTATAAATACTGATATAACTGTCGTATTAATTCAAAATTCATTAGATCACTATATAAAATTTAAACTTCTTAACTGAACATATGTTGAGTAATAACTCTAACGATCAATATACAAATAACTCCTCCTCATCGGTTACTCCCTCAAGAGATTCTTTGGATGTTAGTTTGAGTGAATATCTAGTTAAAGTAAAAAGACGTTGGAAACCAGCTTTAGCCGTCTTTCTTTTAACATTGGGAGTGGCTGGATGTCTGAGTTTATTACAAAAGAAAACATATGAGGCAGAAGGAAAGCTGCTGTTTAAGCAAAAAAGTGCTGGAGCTATTGGTGAAATTGGCAAGGAAGCAGGTACTTTAAATACGATCTTAAATGACCAAACTCCTTTAAGTACTCAAATTCAAGTCTTAGAATCTGAGCCTGTGATTCAACAGGTAATCGATCGTCAAAAGTTAACGGATAACAATGGCGAACCTTTAAAGCCCGAAGACTTTAGGAAAAAACTTGTAGCCGAAGTCGTCGGTGGAACAGATGTAGTGGGCGTTAGCTATAAGCATTCCGATCCCAAAGTAGCATCTAATGTCGTCAATACTATCATGGATGTCTATATTCAGACTCAAATTGAAAGTAATCAAAGTCAGCCTGGCGCTGCTAAAGAGTTTATCGATGGTCAATTACCTCAAATAGAAGCCAAAGTTAAAAGTGCGGAAGAACAAATTTCCGCTTTTAGAGCGCAAAATGGCATTGTTGATTTGAGCGAAGAGAAAAGAGGTTTAGTCAGTAATTTAGGCTCGATCAATCAGCAAATCACGGTAACGGGTTCTGAACTACAGGGGATGCAGGCTCAGTCTGCTGCTCTTCAAGGACAGTTAGGTTTAGATCTAGAACAAGCGGTTAAAGCCAATCAATTAGGATCATATCCTGAAGTCCAAAGCATTTTGGATCAACTAGCCGAGACTGAATCATCTTTAGCTAAAGAACGCCAAAGGTTTAGCGATCAACATCCTGCCGTAATTAGTTTAAATGAAAAGAAAGACGCTTTAACCCAACAGTTAAGAAGCTTAATTGCTGCCAATGTGGGTGAGGGAGTTGAGGTTTCTCAAGGTTTGTTGCGCAATGAAAATAGCACAAAAGAAAATCAACTCGAAAAATTTATTAGCTTCAAAATTGAAGAGTTGAGCCTGCAAAAACAGGTTGGCGCTTTGTACAATTCTCAGCAAGAGTTGATCAAAAGAGCTAAAGTTCTACCTGAATTAGAGCAAAAAGATCGTGAACTAGTGCGTCAGGCTGAATCGGCAGGGAAAACTTATGAGACTCTACTTAATAATTTACAAGAAGCGACGATCGCTGCCAACAGTAAAAGCGGTAATGCCGACGTGGTTGAATATGCTGCTTTACCTGATAAGGGTAACTCAGGTAGAGCTATCTTATTGGGAATGGGCGTAATTATGGGTGCATTTCTAGCTAACTTGACAGTTATTTTGCTGGAGATGCAGGATCGCTCAATTAATTCTTTAGTTGAAATTAAAAAGAAATTTCCCTATCCAACTGTGGGCATCACTCGTTTAGAACCACCTATGTATCAGGGGAGAATCGTCACCAGGGATGAGCCTGACTCTTTCTCCAGTGAAGTCTATCGGATGATTCAAGCGAATCTTAAGTTTTTGACTAATGATAAGCCACCTAAAGTAATCTTAGTCACTAGTTCTGTTCCTGAAGAGGGTAAGTCTACTGTAACAGCTAATTTAGCGGCGGCGATCTCTCAATTAGGTCGCAGTGTATTATTAGTAGATGCGGATCTGCGTCGTTCTTCTCAACATCATCTTTGGGGCGTAGACAATCACAAGGGACTCAAGGATATTGTCGTCGATAACGTTAGCCCCTTGTCTGTGATCAGACAACCCATGCCCAAACTGAGCTTACTAACTAGTGGGATCGTTGAAGCTAATCCCTTGGCAATTTTAGATTCGCCTAAGATGAGTGATTTTATTGGTCGTTCGCGCCGAGAATACGATCTGATCTTGATTGATGTTCCTCCTTTACCTGTGACGGCAGATGTTCTAACCATTAGTAAGCTGGTAGATGGCATTTTATTTGTGACTCGACCAGGAATTGTGGAGCATGAAAGTGCTGAACTTGCTCAAGAAGCTTTGGCAACCACAGGACAGAAAATTTTAGGGATGGTAGTCAATGGAGTCAAAGCAAATGAATTTGACCGTTATTCCTATCATGGCCGTTATGGGAAGAAATACTTTGAAAAAGGTAACGTTCAGTATGAAGGAAGTCAAAATAACTTTAATGGCACTCAAAACTTGTCTAATATGCCTGAAGGCAACAATGCCAATGGTAGTATTAGCAGAGCAAAATTATAATCGATATTATGAGGCAAGATTCCAGCATCTGGTAATGTAGATAAAATTCTTAAGCTGCACGACCATTAATTGATTATGCTGATGGAATTAGATTGACGGGACGAGATCGTGTAAGATCGATTTCTTAGTAAATTTACTAATTCTTGCCAGCATCAGGATAACTTGCAAACATGACTTTACAATTGCGCGTTTATGTCCCAGAGCATCCTTTGATTAAACACTGGCTAGCTGTAGCTCGTGATCTCAATACACCATCAGTATTATTTAAAAGTGCTTTATCTGAGCTAGGGCGATGGTTAGCCTATGAAGCGATTAGAAATTGGTTGCCTACCGTAGATACCACGGTACAAACGCCTTTAACTCAATGCCCAGGAACTTTTGTTAATCCTGAAGTTCCTCTGGGCATAGTACCGATCATGCGTGCTGGGTTAGCGCTGTTAGATGAGGTGCAGAAAGTTCTGCCCTTAGCTTCGGTTTATCATTTAGGCTTAGTGCGGAATGAATCTTCCTTAGAGCCAAGCTGTTATTTAAATAAGCTGCCTAAAAAATTTAACGAAGAAACAAGAATAATCATTTTAGAGCCGATGTTAGCCACAGGAGGATCGATTATGATGGCAATGGAGGAAGTTACTAAGCGGGGCGTTAAGCCAGATTTGATTAGGATTATTTCCATCGTGGCTGCTCCTCCTGCCCTCAGACAACTTAGTGAAAATTACCCTGGGTTGGAGATTTATACAGCTATGATTGATGAAGGACTAAATAGCAAAGGATATATTGTTCCAGGTTTAGGCGATGCAGGCGATCGCGCTTTCGGCACGTAGACAATTCATAATAATTGTAAGTATTCTTAAGAAGATTAGATCGTTATGAGTCAACAAAATGGTTTTGGTAGTGGATTTGTCTTAGGTTCGCTTGTTGGTGGTGTAGTTGGTGGTGTCTTAGGCACAGTTATAGCCACCCGCAAGGAAAAGCAAATCGGCAAAACAGATTACCAACTACAAACAAGTCAAGAAACACCCTTTAGTACCGAAGAAAGTATCGAACTGGCTCGACATGGTTTAGAAGATAAAATTGCTCAGCTCAACTTGGCAATTGATGATGTCAGACAGCAGTTAGGAACGGTTAAAGCTTCCCCAGAGCAGGATTAGCTTCGGTTGAGGCTAAAGAAAAACAGTTTACAACTAGTTATGAAGGAATTATCAACGTAGAATTAATTTTTTAGCTAAACGGGGTTTTAAACATAATCAATTGTGAACTAATTAATCAAAATTTAGTAAGACTAGCTATATTAATAGCTGTTAAGGCAAAATTACTTAATCTTGGTTTTAACCATCGGCGATTAATCATACTGTTTAAACTAAAGTGGAGCAGAAAAGCAATTTAAAACCCCAATATTGCAATCAGGAATTAACGGAATTTAATCAGAATTTGGTAGCTACCTATTACCAAAGAGGTAAGAGTAATCTTAGGCTGAAAAATTATCTGGCGGCTCTTCAAGATTTTGATACAGTTCTAGAAATCGATCCGCAAAACGTCAAAGCTTATTTAATTCGTGGCTATACCTACGGAGAAATCAAAGATTTTAACCAAGAAATTGCTAATTACAGTACAGCAATTGTCCTTAATCCTAAATTAGCAAAAGCTTACCGTAGTCGAGGCTATGCCTATGGTATTCTGCAACAATATCAACAGGCGATCGCCGATCTCAATCAGGCAGTAAAATTAGACCCTAACTATATTCAAGCCTACTTTAATCTTGCCTGTATTTATCATCTTGTAGCACAACATCATCTTGCTATAGATAATTTTACTCAAGTAATCCAGTTAGACCCACAAAACGCTCAAGCTTATTATCATCGGGGTAATATTTATCAATACCTAGAAGATTATCCAGCCGCGATCGATGATTTTACCCAGGTAATTGTTTATAATCCCGACCATGCTCAAGCATATCGTAGTCGCGGACAGGTGCATTTCCAGCGAGAAAATTATCGCAGTGCCATTATTGACTATAGCCAAGCAATTTTCCTCAATCCACAAGATTGGCAATCCCTTTACTATCAGGGACATTCTTACCGACAGTTGGCAGATTATCCTAATGCTTGGGCAAGCTATAGTGAGGTGATTAAGTTGAAACCTCGATTAGCTAGTATTTATCGGGATCGTGGCTATGTCAGCGGTAAACTAAAAGATTATACTGGAGCGATCGCCGATTACACTCATGGAATTAAATGTGAGCCTCAGCATCCTGTCAATTATTATCATCGGGCTAATGCTCATAGTTTTTTGCGACAAGATCGACAGGCGATCGCCGATTACACTAAATGTATTGAGCTAGAGCCAAATTATCACCAAGCTTATTTTAATCGTGGTGTTGCCTACAGTTCACTGCGAGAATATCATAAGGCGATTGATGATTATAATTTGGCACTGACTACCTTGGCACTGACTAACAAGTCTCAATCACCCGTAATTTATAATAATCGTGGCATTGCTTATCAACAACTTAAGCAATATCAGCAAGCGATCGCCGACTATACCCAGGCAATCTTTTTGGACTCTGACTATGCTGATGCTTATTACAATCGAGCCTTAGTTCACCATCTTTTAAAAAATCAACAGAAATTTTTCCAAGACTTAGCTACAGCCCAAAATCTATTTTTAAAACAGAAAAAAGTTAAGCTAGCACAACGAGCTTCCGAAATGATCCAACAATTAGATCAGGGCATTTAATGAGCAATGAACAAGTTAATCAGTAATCAATAATATGGCTATAGAATGGGAATCGTCAGATTATCAAGATGCTCTGACAGAGTTAAACCTCGAATTACAGCAAAATCCCGACGATATTGATGCCTATTATGCTAGAAGCGAACTTTACTATAGCGTAGAAGACTATGATGCAGGGATCAAAGATCTTAATGCGATTCTGCAACGAAACAGTCAAGAGGTTTTAGCCTACATGTTTCGTGCTTATGGTTACGGACAGTTAAACAATTATCGGCTCGCTATTGATGATTACAATACTGTCTTAGATTTATCTCCTAAGTATGCCAAGGCTTATTTTAATCGCGGTACTACATACCATAAATTAGAACAATATCAGCAAGCGATCGCCGATTTTGATTTAGCTATAAAAATCGATCCCGACTATGCCGATGCTTACTACAACCGAGCTATAGTTAAAAATCAGTTAGAGTATTATCAAGAAGCGATCGCCGACTATACGGAGGTAATTCGCCTACAACCGAATGAGCAAGCAGCCTACTATAACCGAGGCAACACCTACAATAAAATAAAACAATATTCTCAAGCTCTAGCAGATTATAATCGAGCCATTTCCCTTAAGCCCGAAGATTTAGAAGCTTACTATAATCGGGCTAATGTTTACCATAAAACTCAAGCTTATTCTGAGGCGATCGCTGACTATAACCATGTCATCAAATTTAATTCTCGTCACGCACCAACCTATTACAATCGGGGAACAACTTATTTAGCGACTCAGGATTTTGACCAGGCGATCGTTGATTTCACTAAGGCAATCAAACTTAATCCCAACTATACCGAAGCTTATTACAATCGTGCTGTGGCAGCTAACAAAATTGGGGAATATCAAAAAGCGATCGCCGATCATCAACAGGCGATTAAGCTCAAACCCAACTATGCTGAAGCTTATGGCAACTTGGGGTTAGTTTATCAAACTATAGGAGATAAAAAGCAGGCAATTAAGCACCTCAAGCAGGCAGCAACGCTATTTAAACAGCAAAATAATCAGGCTTTATCTCAATATGTGGAAGATAAACTAGCATCTTTTAATTAAGCAAGAGCGATTAACTCGAAGGGTTACGCTACGCGATGGACTATGTTTAAGAGGGCTATGAAAACTCCAGTCTAAACGTTATCACGACACAATTATGGGTTTCTCCCAAAATTTTCTTCATGAGATACATCAGTCAGTTTTAATAGTATTTTGGTAGCTGCTGATAAAAGTTTTTCCAGTTCTTCAGACTCTACTAATGACCAGATTAACTGAGGATCGACTCTAAAATACTCGTGTATGGCCATATTTCGGAATCCAATAATCTGCCTCCACGGAATTTCTGGGTAGTCCTCCAATATCTCTTTGGGAATTCTGTTACTCGCTTCTCCAATAATTTCAAGTCTCCGAATGATTGCGTCTTGTAAAATTTCATCCTCAAAAAAGCTATCCTTTCCCCTTGAAGCATATTTTTTAACTTTGTGAATACACTCTATGATGTCTTCTACAAAATACCTCGTAGAGCGAATTTTTTTTTCTGTCATTAGTTACATAAACACTCTTTCTTAACCTACAAACATCTTTAAACATCTTTAGTTAAGTAGGGAGGCAAAATAATTTATCAGACTCGATCAGAAATTTTCTTCATAGTGCCTAGTGCCTACATTTTATATTTAATTACAACCAGCAACTTATAAATTGGATATGAGGATGGCATCATTTAAAATGCTTTCTCGCATCCCCTCGCGAAGACTAGTACTGGGAGCAAGATCCACTTTTAACTTTAATAGGTCTTCTAGTTCTTGTTTAAGTCTGATGAAATCTATTAAGTTTTGCCCCTCGCCAACATCGATCAGAAAATCAATATCGCTATTGTCAACAGCTTGTTCTCTTGAGACAGAACCGAACACTCTAATGTTTAAGGCTTTGTTTGCTTCTGCAAGTCTGAGAATCTGATCCTTAAACTTTTTTAAATGCTCTAAATTCATCATTAGTTTTTTATAAGATAAACTATCCTCAAAGCTACTAATATCTTACTTTTGATAAATGATATCAGCAATAATTTCTAACGATATATTACATTACTCCTTGCAAAAGATTTACTGCCGTAAACTACGAGTTTGTTCAAGGATATCTTCAATGTCTTCTTGGGAAAGACGCTCAACATAGTTAATTTTAATTTCTTCTAATAAATCAACCAACAGTAGCTCGATTTTATTCATACTCTGCTGCGCCTGTAGCTCACTAGAAATTGACTTACCCACATTGCTAATTAAGCTCTCGACGAGGCGATCGAACTGCTTGTCTTCTGCTAAAGCTGCTTGGAGAGTGCTACTAAAAGCACTATAACTTTGGGACACTAGCTGATGACTGATGCTGGCGATGGTGCGATCGCCTCCTGGTATTATTTTAATTCCTCGATAAGCTGGGCTTTGCTTCAATGCTTTTTCGATGCTATATTGCAGCAGAGTTTCCACTTCAGGTTGAATTGCTGGTAAAACGCGATCTGCAGTTACTTTAGCTAAAATTCTGACCAGTTCAATAATTTCATTAGTGCCGTTAAGATCGACATAAGCATTAGTAGCTTGTTGAGATAGCAGCCGCTCAAGCTCGCCATTTCTAATTGAAGCTTGAATTTGATTAATTATACGGATAATCACGACTTCTGTCACATCTTCGGCAATTCCTGCCACTAAACCTTGACTAAGCTGCTTCTGAATCGAGTTTAAGTTAATTATCTGTGCCTGATTTAAACGAATTGTCACGGGAATAACCCTTAGCCAGCGCCAAATAGGCAACAGGAAGAAAATATCATACCAGCGCCAGAGCATTGCATCAAGCCAGCTTACGCCTACTCGACGACGACTAATGAACCAAGTTCGTGCCAAAAATTCGAGACCAAACAAAACGCCAAAAGGAAAATCAATCAAACCAAAGTAGTCAACATAACCACCATTTTCGCCAATGGCTCGATAATAGTTGGTTTCCAACAGGGGTTTAATTTCCGCGTCAAAAAAAGCCATTTCTTCAGCAACCCTACCTTTAAAGTAGTCGGGAGTCCAAAAACGCCAAAATGCAGCTTTGGCTGAATTATCTCGATTCGGAAGATGCGATCGCATCCTGTTTTTAATTCTTTCTAAATTACCCGTTTTATTTGCTTCTGCAAAAGCATTGGTTTGAATTATTTCCAGACTCCGACGGCGGATATCACCAAAAAGAGTCTTAGCGTTAGCCGAATCAACGCCGTTAGCTGCCAACTCCAGCTTTAGTTGTTCCACTTTAGCTAAATATTCTTGCGTATCCCGATTAGGAATAATCCCCTTCACCACATCGTATTGAGTGATCGACCTAGAAATATTTTCGGGTAGTAAGTCTAGTTTGATACCAGCATACTGCACATAGGCAGTATTAATTTTGCCTAGAGTAACTTGACCCAACAGCCAAAAATCCCTCAAAGGGACATAACTAAGATCAAAACCTACAATGGTGAGGTTAATTACAGCTACTAAAGCCATAAACCTCTCTAACCAAAGATTTGGTCGGTATCTTTTAACTCTTCTAGGAGTTCGTTTAACAATAGCCACTTAGATGATTACTGATTACTGATTACTAATTACTAATTACTGATTACTAGTCACTGTTCGTTGCTCACTGTTCATTGTTCATTGTTCAAAACGCCTCGCAGAAAAATATCGGAGATGCCTTCTGCCATTTCCTGCATTGCTTTGGGGGAAGCGTCGGGGTTCATAATGGTTTCTTCGGAAAAACCTGCGATCGCAAAAATACCCAAAAATACCTTCGCCACAATTTTGGGATTCATCCGCCGATAAATACCTTTTTCCATTGCCGTTTCAAAAAATGCTTCTGCTACATCGGTCATTTTGGTGATTACTTCGGCTTGAATGCTCTCTCTTAATTCTGGGTGGTATTGAGCCTCGATAAAGCAAACCCGCATTAAGTTACTATTTTGGCGCATATTGAGCATCCGACGGCGCATTACTTGCGATACCGCTTTATAGTTACCCATTTCACTCAATTCAGTTAATAAGTCGGTGAGAATATCCACCCAGCCAGCGGTAGCTACCTCAATTAAAATTGCTTTTTTGCTCTGGAAATGGCGAAATAAAGTACCTTCCGCTACTCCTGCTGACTTAGCTAAATCCTTGGTGGTTGTACCTTCGTAGCCGCGTTTGGCAAATAGTTGCAGTGCCGCCTGTAAGATTTTGGTGCGTGTGTCTTCTTCGGTTTGAGGAGTTTGACGCATTTCTCGCCAGGCTTGCTGAGAAAAAATTTGCATAGGCTTTGGGTAGTTATAATTAATCGGAACGCTGTAGACAAGAAGATCGTGATTGATTGCATAGCAGTGTCAACTATACTTCAAATCATCGTAATTGAAGATTCAGAAATTTAGCAAAAATTCGACGGTCTAGAACTCCACCATAATCGGATCTGGTAAGAGGTCAGCTTTTTTGGCTCAATTCTTTACAGATTGTTATCTATATTTATTTGTTTCTCAATTAGCATTTTGCTTAAACAACGAGGTGCAAAATCTGAGTAGAATATAACCGCAGTATTGTTACAAAAATGTTAAGCAAATTAATCACTTGGGGAGACTGAATGAAATCAAATAGAGCTAGTTGTTTTGGGATAACTAAATCGCGCTGGATAGTTTTAATCGCGATCGCGGTTTTATGGTGGAATTGTGCTGGTTTATCCGTCTTAGCTGCAACTCAAACTCAACCAAAGTCATCAATTCAGCCCTATATTAATCGGGTAATAGAACAAGTTACCGAGTTTACCCTTGATAATGGTTTACAGTTTATTGTCCTGGAAAATCATGAAGCTCCCGTGGTTTCTTTCGTCACCTACGCTAATGTGGGAGGAGTTGATGAACCCGATGGTCAAACTGGTGTAGCTCATTTCCTTGAACATCTGGCTTTTAAAGGTACTAAAAAGATTGGCACTACTAATTATCCCGCTGAAGCTAAAGAACTAGATAAACTCGACACAATTTTTGCGGAGATTCAACAGGTACAAAAGTCAGGAGATAAAACAAAACTGGCACAGCTAACAGAACAGTTTGTGGCAACTCAAGCAGCGGCGAATCAATATGTTCAACAAAATAAATTTGGCGAGATTGTAGATACGGCGGGGGGAGTAGATTTAAATGCAGCTACTTCTGCCGATTACACTAGTTATTTTTATAGTTTTCCTGCCAACAAGCTAGAACTCTGGATGTCTTTAGAATCGGAAAGATTTCTCGAACCAGTATTCCGCGAATTTTATCAAGAAAAACAGGTGATTCTGGAAGAGAGAAGAATGCGGACTGATAATTCTCCCATCGGTAAAATGATCGAAGAATTTTTAGATACCGCCTATGATATTCATCCCTACAAACGACCTGTAATTGGCTACGAAGGAGATATTAACGCTCTGTCGAGAGAAAATGTCGAAAAGTTTTTCAAGACTTATTACTCACCGAATAATTTAACTATGGCGATCGCAGGAGATGTGTATCCTGACGAAGTACAAAAATTAGCCAAAACTTATTTCGGGCGTTTTAAAGCTCAATCCCAAACTCAACCCAGCGTCGTTACTAAAGTAGAGCCTCCCCAGTCAAAAACTAAAACAGTTACGGTCACTTTTCCTTCACAACCTTGGTATCTCGAAGGCTATCATATTCCCGCTTTGAGCGATCCTGATTATGGGGTATATGAAGTCATTGCCCAACTATTAAGTAGTGGCAGAACCTCACGTCTCTATAAATCTTTAGTAGAGGAACAGCAGTTAGCGCTCTCCGCCGAAGGTTTCAGCGGTTTTCCTGGCGATAAGTATCCCAATTTAATGTTAGTTTATGCTCTCACTTCCCCTGGTACTAGCGTCGATCGCTTAGGTACGGCGTTAAGAGCCGAAATTGAACGCCTAAAAACCGAATCTGTAACCCCAGAAGAACTCGAACAGGTCAAAACTCAACTCAAAGCAGGTTTATTACGTACTCTAGATTCCAATATGGGTATGGCGAGGGTGCTAGCAGAATATCAGGGAAAAACTGGAAGTTGGCGCAATATATTTGAGGAATTAAAGAAACTAGAAGCTATTACTCCTCAAGATATTCAGCGAGTTGCCCTCAAAACATTTACTGAGGAAAATCGTACTATTGGCAAGTTACTTCCTCCTACAGGAAGTAGGAAATAGGAAATAGGAAATAAAAAATAGGAAGTAGTATTTCAAAGATGTCCTAATATCAAGTCCGCTTAAGTGCTTCTAATAAAATCTTTGCCCCAAACTAAGCGGGATAAACGCCTCTGCGTCTTTGCGACGCGAAGCTAGTGCTAAAGCATACCGCTTCGCATATCCTTTAGGGCGCGAGTTTTAATTGGAATTGTTTAAACGGACTTCCTATAACGTTTTTACGCAAGGATATAATATTACTTAGCAAAAGTTTGACAAGTGCTGACAAAAAAAAGCTGCATTAATTATGAATTGGTTTTAATGCAGCCATTGTTTATTGAGAGAATTAGAATCCAGCTTGACAACTCTAAGGTAGTTGAGGCGCATTTAAGGCGATCGCATCCTGCAACAATGAAGTTGTCCCAGAGATAAAATTGTATCGATCACCTGCTCGATCGATCTGCTGTTGCACAATTATCGGTAATGCTTCGCGGGCTTTTGATGCTATTTCTACAGTTTTTAGATCGTAGGTGTTGGTCGCTAATTTAGGATATAAACCAATCCCTATAACTGGTAGTAGTAAACAGGTAGCAATTAAAATTTCGCGAGGTTGAGCATCAAGTTGCCAGTTGTCTAATTTTAGCTTGGGGTTACTTTCGCCATAAAACACCTGACGTAACATTGATAGTAGATAGATTGGCGTGATAATTAAACCTACGGCGGTTAAGAAAATAATTATTGTCTTAAAAGTTTGGCTATAGACATCACTGGTGGCAATTCCCAGAAATATGGTTAATTCTCCCACAAAGCCACTCATTCCAGGTAAGGCCAAAGAAGCCATCGCTCCTGTGGTAAACATGGCGAATGTTTTAGGCATTGACTTTGCCATTCCTCCCATCTCGTCCATCATCAAAGTATGGGTGCGATCGTAAGTAGCACCTGAGAGAAAGAATAAAGCAGCAGCAATTAAACCATGAGAGAGCATCTGTAACATTGCGCCGTTTAATCCTAAGTCGGTAAAGGAGGCAATACCAATCAAGACGAAACCCATGTGGGAAATCGAAGAGGAGGCTAATCTGCGTTTGAGGTTTGTTTGTCCAAAAGCGGTGAAAGCTCCGTAGACAATGTTAATTACGCCTAAGATGACTAACAGTGGGGCAAACTTAATATGAGCAGCAGGTAGAATCTCAATATTGAAGCGTATTAAGGCATATCCACCCATTTTTAAGAGTACACCAGCCAAGATCATTGATATTGGTGCAGAAGCTTGACTATGAGCATCAGGAAGCCAGGTATGAAGAGGAAATATTGGGAGCTTGACGCCGAAAGCAATTAAAAAACCAGCATAAGCCAACAAGCTCAAAGATAGGGGGTAATCTTTTAAAGCTAGCTCAGTCAGATTGAAGGTAATATTGTCGCCATAAAAAGCCAGAGCTAAACCTGAGACTAAGATAAAGATCGATGCTAAAGCTGTATAGAGAATAAATTTAGTCGCTGCATAAAGACGCTTTTCACCACCCCAAATTGAAATCAACAGATATACAGGTACTAGTTCTATTTCCCACATGAGGAAAAAGAGCATTAAGTCTTGAGCAGCAAATACGCCAATTTGCGCGCTATACAAAACTAGGACTAGGAAGTAATAAAGCTTTGGTTTATGGTCTACTTTCCAAGAAGCCAAAATCGCTAGGGTAGTAATCAAACCAGATAGTAAAATCAATGGCATCGATAGACCATCAACCCCTACAGACCAATTTAAACCCAGTTGAGGTATCCAAGAGTAGGTTTCTTGCAGCTGCATTCCCGTAGTGCTGAAACTGTAATGCTCCCAAAATCCGTAAACCATTAAGCTTAGGTTCGCCAAACCGACATATAGGGCATACCATCTAACAGTTTTGCCATCTTTATCGGGGAGCAAAGGAATCGCAGCGGAGGCAATTAAAGGTAGGGCAATGATGGCAGTTAACCAAGGCATTTGAATACTTTCCATAGTTCTTTAGGCATTCATACTTATTCTCTCTCGTTCAATTGTATTAAGTTTTGTTAAAAAATGCCAATAATTCAGATCACAATCTAAAAAATGTGATGGGAAAGCCAAATTTATAGTGGTGTGTTTTACTGGGATGCGTTGTTTAGCAGCTGGTTTATGACTCGCACTAACTGGATAATTATTGGGCTAGCGTACATTATCGGCTTATTGTCAACTAATTTAATTATTGATTCGACTTCTGGTTTAGTTTTCAAACGGTTGGTGATTGTGTCGGTAATCTTGCTCACATTAGCCGTGTTTATGGCGAACTGTAGCAAAATTAAAGCTCGTGTTTGGTTTTTGGCTTGCATCGTGGCGATCTTTGCCGTAGTTTATTTCCAGTTAAGGATTCCGCAACCGCAGTACAACGATATTAGCTATCAGATTAGTAAAAGCGATCGCGAAGCTTACCCGAAGGGTAATCGCCTATTAGTTAATGTCACAGGGACAGTTTTAAACGAACTAAGATTGAACGAGAACCAGCGTCTGAAGTTTTGGCTTAAAGTAGCTCAAATTGATGGTGAAACTGTTTCAGGGAAGCTTTATGCAACTTTGCCTTTGCTACAAGGAACGGGTATTTATCCAGGACAACAGTTAAGCTTAACGGGATTTCTCTATTTACCCCCACCAGCGACTAATGCTAATGACTTTGATTTTAAACAGTATTTAGCTCGTCAGGGAATATTTGCAGGTATCCAGGGGACAAAAGCCCAGGTTGAGCAGAAAGAACTTGCATGGGGTTGGTGGAGACTGCGACAGCGCATTGTGCGGAGCCATTTACAGGGGTTGGGTAGTCCTGTAGGGCAATTAGTTAGTTCAATTGTTTTGGGGAGTAAAGCGGTCGATTTGCCGAGGGATATTCGCGATCGCTTTATTGTCGCAGGATTAGCTCATGTGCTTGCTGCATCTGGCTTTCAAACATCTCTATTGTTAGGCTTAATTTTGAAATTAACCGAACGAATTACTGCGAAATCTCGCTTAGCGATGGGAATCGGGACGCTAATTATTTATTTGGGCTTAACAGGAATTCAGGCTTCAGTATTGCGCGCTTGTTTGATGGGAATTGCCGTCTTGCTGGCAGTAACGATGGAGACTAAAGTTAAACCATTAGGATCTCTGTTCTTGGCAGCAGTAATTATTTTACTATTTGATCCTTTATTGATTAACGATTTGGGCTTTAAACTTAGTTTTTTGGCAACTTTAGGCTTGATTGTCACTCTCCCAAAACTCGAGGCAAAATTAGACTGGCTACCGATTACTATTGCCTCTTTAGTTGCTGTGCCTCTTGCTGCATCAATCTGGGTATTGCCGTTACTCTGCTATGAATTTAATACTCTAGCTACCTACAGTATTGTGGTGAATATTCTCTGCACTCCTCTGATTACCATAATTAGCTTGGGAGGCATGATCAGTGCGATGGCAGCTTTAATTATACCTGCTGCTGGTAGTGCGATCGCCTCTTGCTTGTTTTATCCTACAACGTTGTTGATTGGCATTGCTGAATTCTCTAGTAGCTTACCAGGAAGTACTTGGGCGGTGGGACAAATTCCTCTGGGGATGCTATTAGCCATCTATGGACTATTTATTTTAATCTGGTTTAGTAAATGGTGGCAAAGACGCTGGTGGCTGGGGTTAATCTTGCCCATAGTCGTTATTATCTCCACAACGATCTACAATTCAGCTCAAGTTCAGATCGCTGTTTTAGCTACTCAGCAATCACCGATAATTGTGGTTCAAGATCAAAGTAAAGTGATCTTAATTAATAGCGGTCAAAATAACCAGGCTAAATACAACCTATTACCTTTCTTGGCACAACAAGGAATTAACACCATCGATTATGGACTGGCATATGACAATAGTTCCAATTCCTCTACAGAATGGTTGGCAATCAGTCAGCGTGTCCGAACCAAGGCTATTTTTGCCTCAGAATCACATAATTTACCCGCCATCAAAACTGCACTCAATGGCACATTTCCCGAAATTATGACTAAATCTGCTCGTCTGACGATGGATAAAGATTTAAACCTGATTAATATTCAAATAGCGGACTATAGCTGGTTAATTATTGGCAAACCAGCAAACACAGACAATGTAAACCAGAAAATTGAAGCTTACATCAAACAACATCATCTAGCATCCCAACAGTTAGTCATCTTGTTTTCAGGAAATATTGCATCCAGATGGCTCGAACTATTACAGCCGAAAATGGCGATCGCATCTAACGACCAGATTACTCATGATCTTAAACAAATACTACAACAAAAACAGATTGAATTCCACAACACCGCAGTAGAATCAGTAATTCGCTGGACTCCCAAGCGAGGAATAATTCAAGCACACAATCAATTGAACTAAGACATTTAATAGCTCTTAGCTTGGTTAATCAATGGGAATCGATTTTTAACCAGGGTCTAAAACCCAATTAGCTAAAAGCTTTTGATAATTTTTAATAATTATTAGCCATTTTGTACCAAACCTCAGTAAAATGACTCTGTGCTTTAGATCACCCCAAAATAAATTTTTGGATTTGGAGAGGTGGCAGAGCGGTTGAATGCGGTAGTCTCGAAAACTATTTTAGGGTCAAACTTAACGGGGGTTCGAATCCCCCCCTCTCCGTACATGTAAAAAGTATTATGTCAAAAGCATTTTTAGTTAACTATGTCTTAATAACCAAAATGCTGTAGTTGTCATCTCTGAATCATCAGGCTGAATTAAGAGAAAATGTAATCCTTTACTAGCCTGTTTATTCTGTTCATACTTTCTGGCAATTTCTTCAGCTTGTTGAGATTCAAAAGTATTAAATACCCAACGATCTACTAAGCCAGTCTCTAAAATAAAACCTCCTGACTTACCAACTTCAGTCGGAATATAGTTAATAAAAGCGGGGATTTGTTGCTCAATCCAACGAGCAAGCTGCATTGATTTTTTTCCGCCATAAACTACTATCCCAGGAATAAAAATATCGGAGGGAAGATTTAAGTTGATTGGATAAAATTCGCGAGGAATGCTGTTAATAGGAATTGGGCGATCGCTAAATAAATCAATAATTTGTCCCGCAGCTATATTAGCAATTTGCCACTTATCACCCCAAAGATTTTCAGGTAGTGCTTGGGGAGGCGCTTTTTCTAGTAGAATGGGATTATAGTTGGGTCGATCTTGATATTTTTCCTTTAATACCTGTTTTAATGCCTGAGTATTTCTGGTAGCTTCAACTTTAATGTCTAACTTTTCAGCGACGACAGATATTAAACCAAGGGATTGAGGGCGAAATATTTGAATTTTGTCGGGTAGTTTTCCTGCTGCTGCAAGCAATATCTGCTGTTCTAACCAATTAGCATTGGCATCTTTTGATAAACATTGCGCTGTATAAATTGGTTGTATTGTCTGAATGTTCAGCTCGATATTGGAACTGCATATTACTAATTCCCATTGTCGCTCATTTCCTAATGGCGATGGATGATGATAAAAATCAGCTTGCCAGATATTCATTATTTACTATTAATAATCTCAATTGCGATCGCTTTTAATTGCTGATAATTAACTTTACCTCGATCATTGCGAGGAATTCTATCGACTTCAAGCCAATATTTTGGTTGTTTATATTTAGCTAATTGCGATTTAATTTGTTGTTTAATTAAGTTTAAGTTTAAAGTTAAATTGTCTGCTGGTTTGAGAGGGACATATACCGCCGTAACTGCCTCTCCCCATTTTTGATCTTGAATGCCAACTACGCAGACATCTTGAACTAACTTAGTTGAGTAAATTGTGGCTTCTACTTCAGCAGGAAAAACCTTTTCGCCTCCTGTAATTATCTTCTGACTGTTTCTACCTAGTAAATGTAAATAACCATCACCATCAAAGTAACCGAGATCATCAGTGGTAAATACTTGTGATGAGTGAAATAGCTGGGGATAATAGCCCAAACACAAAGCAGCAGTGTTAATCTGAATTAAACCAATTTGCTGCTCGATAGGTTTTGTTGGCTCAACAGACAATTCGCCTGCACGATTGGCTAATTGAGTACTATCTATCTTTACCCGTGCATGGGGTAAAACTTGACCACTACTGTTATTGCCAGATAAAAAATCTTGAGGCTTTAGTGCCACAACTCCAGAGGCAGTTTCGGTCATTCCATAAGTAAGAGCGATAGGAATATTATATTCCCTAGCGGTATTTAACAGCGATCGCTTTGGTGGTGCGCCACCAACTAAAACTGTTTTAAATTTTTTTAAGCAACTAGGCGTAGAGTTAAGTAAAAACTGTAGTTGGGTAGGTACTAAAGAGATAAAATAATCTGCTTGATTGAGGTTGATTAACTCAGTGACAATTAATTGATACGGACAGATAATTAAATTACCTTGAGTTAAAAGCGATCGCATTAGCTGCATTAAACCACTTACATGATAGAGCGGCAAAGTACAAACTGAATTAATCTTTTGGCACTGAAAGAAGTCTTTAAAGCCGTTGACTGATGCTGTCAAAGTACCCCAACTGTGCATCGCAAATTTAATTTTGCCTGAACTACCGCCAGTGGGAATCATGATCGGTGAGTGAGGGATAAATTTAGTAAATTTAGAGTTAGTAATTAAATCTGGCGCATTCTGTGGCGTTAATTTTAGTTTGGTAATCAAAGACTTAATTGTGTCGTCGCCTAAGATTAAATCAGGCTGAACTAAATTTAGTACCTGCTGCCATTCCTGTATTTGCCAAGCAGGATCGCAGAGGAATAAATTTACCTCCGTGATTACCCCAGCTAGAAGAGCAGCTATAAAATTAATTGGTTTGGTTTCAACCAGAAAAATAGCTGGTTGATCCGAACATTCAGTTATCAAAGCAGATATTTGCGCCAATTTAGCATCAATTAGCTGTTCAAATTGTCGATTATTATACCCATCATCATTTAATTCTCGATCGCTATTGTTCTCATAACACCATAACCAATCTTGATTATTCAATGATTTTAAATAGTTTAATAAATCATAGTTCATGTTCTGAGTTGAATAATTTAAAGCAAAATAATAGGTTATTAAACAAATGTATGTTTAGTTACCGAAAATTCTATTACGAGTAAGCAACTATATAATCCATACAAACACTGACAATTTATTAATTTATGGTCAAGAAAGTTATGTAGAAAAACCAATGGCAAACTAATTAATTTAGTTCACAATTAAATCAATAGTCAACTAATAGTATGGTTTAAAACTATGTTTGAGCGTGCTACTGCTTTTTCAGCAATTTTTATTTTTATTGTATTTGGTATTGTTGGCTTAAAATATCTCAACTTTATGGAAGCGAACAATCCAGGTAGCTCAATTTCAGCAACTAGCTCAAAATAATCTACCTAACTTATGAATTTGACTTGTAAAAGTTGAATGTAAAAGTTTAATTTAAAAAGTAACCACGCTGCGAATAGATTCTCCTTTATGCATCAAATCAAATGCTTCATTGATTTGCTCAATTGGCATCGTATGAGTTACCAGATCATCAATATTAATTTTTCCTTCCATATACCAATCAACAATTTTTGGTACATCTGTCCGCCCTCTAGCACCACCAAAAGCACTACCTTTCCAGACTCTACCAGTTACTAACTGAAATGGACGAGTGCTGATTTCTTCCCCAGCACCTGCAACACCAATAACGGTAGAAACTCCCCAACCCTTATGACAGCATTCCAAAGCCTGACGCATTACCTGCACGTTACCGATACACTCAAAGCTATAATCTGCACCACCCCCTGTTAATTCCACGAGATACTCAACGAGATCACCGTCAATCTCTTTGGGGTTCACAAAGTCAGTCATACCATAATTTTTCGCCATTGCCTGTTTATCAGGATTAAGATCTACTCCCACAATCTTGCTGGCACCCACCATTTTTGCCCCTTGAATGACGTTTAAGCCAATACCGCCTAAGCCAAACACCACTACATTTGCTCCAGGCTCGACTTTTGCTGTGTTAATTACCGCACCCAACCCAGTTGTTACCCCACAACCAATCAAACATACCTTATCTAAAGGGGCATCATGCCGAATTTTAGCAACCGCAATTTCTGGCAAGACGGTATAGTTAGCAAAGGTAGATGTACCCATGTAATGATATAGCTTTTCTCCCTGATAAGAAAATCTACTAGTACCATTAGGCATTACGCCTTTACCTTGAGTACTACGAATTGCTTGACAGAGGTTAGTTTTCTGACTCAGACAGTAAGCACATTGCCGACATTCTGGCGTATAGAGGGGAATTACCCGATCTCCTGGTTTAACACTGGTAACGCCTTCGCCAACTTCTGCCACAATTCCCGCACCCTCATGTCCTAAAATAGTGGGGAACAAACCTTCTGGATCCGCTCCAGAGAGAGTATAAGCATCGGTATGACATACCCCTGTCGCTTTTATTTCGATTAATACCTCTCCCGCTTGTGGTGCTTCTAACTGCACCGTTTCAATACTTAGAGGTTTACCTGAAGCAAAAGCCACCGCAGCTTTAACATCCATGCTTGTCTTTCCCAAATAAATTACTTAGTGATTTCTACCATTAAGAAAATCTTAGCTTAATTCAAGATCGAGGAACTATTTCAAGTTTTTAATAAACTTTGCAGCATGTAAATAAGTAAACAATTTCTTAGTTAAATATAAAAGTAATGCTTTGTAATTAGTTATGAGTATTACTAAACAAAATTATTTAGATAAATAATCAAGATCCAATATGTCAGCTTTTTCTCAGTCAGCAAAAAACAGTCAAGATTCCCAAGCAACAAGATTAAAAATTGATTATCTGTTAGATTTTAAAGCAGTTGAAAAAGATGATATTCAGGATGTAATTAACGGTTTAACTCAAAAGCAAAAATCTCTTCCCGCTCGTTATTTTTATGATAGTAAAGGCTCTCAATTATTTGAAAAAATATGTCAGTTACAAGAATATTATCCAACTCGCACCGAAGCTAGTATTCTTCAGCAATACGCCACAGAAATTGTCCATCAGACTCAAGCAGTTGAGTTAGTTGAATTAGGTAGTGGCAGCTCCACTAAAACACGCTATTTATTTGATGCTTATCAAACATTAAATATTCCTTTATACTATACCCCTGTTGATGTTAGTGACAGCATACTTAAAGTAAGTGCTAATAAATTATTAGCTGATTACCCTCAACTTAAAATAGAAGGGAAAGTAGCAACTTATAGCCAAGCATTAAAACAGCTAAAAAATAGCTTTTTAGGTAAAAGAATAATTATCTTTTTAGGTAGTAGCATTGGTAATTTTAATTCCCCAAAATGCGATCGCTTTATCAATCAAGTAACATCAGCATTAAATCCTGGAGATTATTTTTTACTCGGTATCGACTTACAAAAACCTGTCGAAATATTAGAAGCAGCCTACAATGATTCCCAAGGAGTTACCGCAGCCTTTAATCTCAATATGTTGCAACACCTCAATCATCGTTTTGCTGGCAACTTTAATCTCGATTTATTTAAACATCAAGCTATTTATAATCAAACCGAACATCAAATTGAAATGTATTTAATTAGTCAGCAAGAACAAACTGTCACTTTAGCGAATCTAAATTTAACTATTGAACTAAAAAAAACAGAAAAAATCCTGACCGAAATCTCTCGCAAATTCAACCTAGAAAAAATGGCAAAATATTTAAGCGATCGCAATTTAAATTTAATTAAAACCTACACCGATGCTCAACAATGGTTTGGTTTATTACTGGTTCAATTGCCATCCGCATAGAAATAGCCTGGTAATAATTTAGAATCGAACAATCAACTTGTATGGCGATCGCATTTTAATTTACTATGAGTTAAATAGTTAAAAACTATCAGCCCGTATAATTCTATAGGTTGAAATTTAACCCTAGACATGCAAACGATAGTAAAGCATGAGCGCGGAGGGATTTGAACCCCCGACCTATAGAACCGGAATCTATTGCTCTATCCCCTGAGCCACGCGCCCGCAAACAGTATCAATAAAATTTTACTGTTTCATTTTTCATCATACAGTAAGCGAAAGGTAACTTGCTCCATCTTAATAATTAATCAATTACTTTAGATAGACCTCTTGCCTGAACAAAGATAAACTAAAGCAATTCTGATGAAGCATCCTCTTTTGAAATATACTCACTATATAGCTGTATTAATCTAAATCGTTTAGCTTCAGGTTTCCAGTTTTGCTCTTGGCAAATAAGAGCAGTCAGATGAGTAATAGAGAAGAAAATAGCTACAATGACCAGAATATAGCTATGTAGGGCGTACATATGCTGCAAAGTGATGCTGTTAATCCCATCTCCACCTGACAAGAGATCTCGCAGGCTTGAACCCACCAGAGGAATCGATGCAACTATGCCTAGTTCGATTTTAAAACGCCAGAAACTGGTTTGTTCCCAATTTAAAATAATCGCTGTCCAACTAAGACCAATAGCAGTGAGGGCTAGACAGATACTGCTAATCCAAGCAGTTAACCAAGACAGTAAAAATTGTCGCCCTAAAAACATGACCACGATTTGAACCAAAGCTAAGACAATCAAACTATGACCAGCAAGATTATGTAAACTCAGAATAAGTGAGCCATTGGTCACTTCATTCACAATCATGCTCAAAGATTTGTAAGCTCCAAGTGCCGTAGGCTGATAATAGAACGCGAGCAAAATACCCGTAAAAGCTGCGATCGCACAAAGGGTAAGTTCTGCTACCGCTAAAAATGTAGCCGTTCGTTGAAGGATATAGCGATATTGAACGAGTTTCATAAACTGGATGATAGTTGTAACTGCGGTTGAGGGGATGATAAAGTTGAACAAATTTTGCAGTTTTTTCAGCAGTCGATTAACAACCATAATAGTCCCCACATAAGCGACAAAATATAATAAACGCCAGCGAAAAATCACCCTAGTTTGCCAAGCTGGATAAAGCTTTTGCAGAACTGAGCGAGAAGCAATAATGTCTCTGAGCCAATCTTGGTATTCTGACCACTCTGCTGGAAAATGGCTGACTAATTTACTTATTTTGCCAGCTATCTGTGACTTCTCCAGACGTTGATGCTACGCATACAACGCTGGCTTCTGAGAACCTCGCAAGGCAGTCAGAACTTCCTTTAGGGTACTATTAGTTACGGAACTACCTATAACAGCTTTCCCCTTACGGCG
>JAHHHZ010000010.1 GCA_019359095.1 Pleurocapsa minor HA4230-MV1
CTGTGAAATTTCCTCTTTGTTATAAACATCGATAATTTTTTGTCTGAAATCGAGTGAATACGCTTTCATTTAAGATTTGCTTTCCGAATTTCAACTAATGTATCTCACTTATTTGAGAAATGCTATACATCGGTCAAATAAGTATTTCACAAATGAATGAAATTATGGCAGCAATTGATGATTTATTAGGGCAAGATTAACAGATAATTAAGCTGTAACCGCTCAATTTAAAATTATCATTACTCCATTGAATAATCATGCTGTATTGGTTCATGAATTCTTATCCTCTCTTAACTCTTGCAGTAAATTATTTTAACTATAAAAAACTGCGATCGCTTTTTTTTTACATATTTAGAAGATTTATTGTTAATTTTTGACGCTTACTAAAATACTTTCTCTTGTGAATATGGCAATAACTCTTTTGCCAAATCTTGATATAGATATATGAAGTCATGGGTATTATTAATACATAAACTGACTATAGAATATTGAGAACCTGATTATGACTCTGATTAAAACAATATGTAGAATTCAATATCAAGTGGCAAAATTAGAAATAATAGAATTTCTATTCCAACACGAGAAAAATGCTAAACCAAGTCTAGAATCAGAAATTGCTTGCAACATGATTACTACATTAAGGCAAAAGTTGTTTGACGATTCTGAAACTTGTTTTGATTTATTTCTGTTTGAAACATTTGCGAATACAATAAAGCCATCTATCCAATCCTTACAAAACACAATAGCTAGTGTTAATAATTTTATATTACGAATGAATAGCGGTTTGACAACCCCAGATACATTGCTTCTCAAGGAGTTGTTCACTAACATTATTACTGCTTTGCTTTCACTTAACACAGTTCTTGAAACTCAATTGCTAGAGTTATCTGAATTATCTTTAAACCTTGATTCTTTAGAGTACGATGTTGAGTTAAAATTATCAGCACTCAATATTAACTCACCTTCATATACTGAACAAGAAAATGATCATATCTTGATCCACTCTGAAGCTTTGCTCAAAAAACTCATTAGTAAATGCATGGGAGATCGTGAGCAAGCTGAACGATTAATTCGATATGAATATCAGAAAAATTCTAAAATGAGTCGAGAGGATGCAGTTCAGTCTGCGATTACTAGATGGGAATTGGATAATCGTTAATGATGTCTGGCAAATATTTTTAATAAATACTTATATTTAGCTATCAATTTTACTCATTGAATAAGCTTGAGTGTTGAAATAACAGGTTTATTACCAATTTTTATTTTGCTGGAAAAGATTAGAGATCGCTCTTTACTATTACAGATTTAAAAGACTTGTTTTTGGGTAAGTTAGTTTTTAAATATAGTCAAAGTGGTATTTTGGCAATTCTATCAATCCATTCTTCTGCATTAGATACTGCCCAAATTAACAGTAATTCTTCAATAATCATTTCAATTGTTACTTTTCTCGAAACGATAAGAACTCCCGAACTTTGATTGTTAGTAATAAACTCAGCAAATTCTGACGGCATTGTTCTGCGATTATGACTAATTAAAATACGGTTTTGTCTTGCTGCAATTGTCAATACTTCTGCATCTTTTAATCCTTCCAACTCAGCAGCATTAGCAGTTTGAAAGTCAATAGTTGGTTTAAATCAGCATCAGCTTGATAACGAATTTTCACTCTTTTAGTTCTTTTTTCGCTTTAATTAACTTGTTATACAGTGCAGGATCGCTAGTCTGTAATGGTTGAGGCATTGCTTTAAATGCTGCTGCTTCTGTCGCTAGATAACTATCAATCTCGGCACGATTAGCTAAATAAAAGGTAATTCCACCATAAACTTGTTCGAGTGTTAATAAAGGAAAAGACTGAACTATACTTTCAGGAGACAATCCTCGATTGAAAGCATAAACTATTGAATCTAAAGAAATTCTAGTTCTTTCTATCCAATAAGCATCATGGCGATACTCTACATAAGATTTAGTAGTAACAACTGACATGATTAATTTTGACTATAACTTGGCTTTAATTATTGTAACTAGCGTTGGTGCGATCGCATAACCGATAAATGAGGACATACTTTGGTTTGTATAAACTCGGTTAATTCTGAATAAAGCGATCGCCAGATAGATAAATTAACGTTGTGCGTTATATTGTAGAAAAATCTGCACAAATGCTAGTTAACTTTCTATGGCTACTAATTTAGAAATTGACAATGAATTAATCTAAGAAGCATTAAAACTTGGCGGACATCGTACCAAACGTGCTGTTGTGGAAGAAGCTTTACAAGAATATGTTCAACGACGCAAACAACTAAAAATTATCGAATTATTTGGGACAATCGAATATGAAGATGACTATGACTACAAACAACAACGACACAAGTTATGAAAGTTATAGTTGACACTTCTGTTTGGTCATTAGCATTAAAACGACAACCGAAAACCAGCGATGTAGTAGTCAAGATTTACGATTTAATCGCCGATAGTCGAGTAATTATTCTCGGTGCAGTTAGACAGGAAATTCTTTCTGGTATCAAACATCAAGAACAGTTTGAAAAATTGAAAAATTATTTTCGAGCTTTCCCCAATCTGACACTAGATGCAGAAGATTATGAATTAGCAGCAGACTATTTTAATATTTGTCGTCGTCGTGGTATTCAAGGGGCAAACACTGACTTTTTGATTTGTGCGACTGCAAGCCGAAGAAATTACGAAATTTTTACTACAGACAAGGATTTTATCAGTTTCAGTCAGTATTTACCAGTTGTATTGACAAAACTGTAATGTCTTCCCATACAAGCGATCGCATAACCAATAAATGAATACATATTCTGGCTTGTATAAATTCGGTTAATTCTGAATAAAGCGATCGCTCAATAGCTCAATTCAAATATTCCTAACCGTTCCAGCTATTATATATGGATAATTCATAATTAGATTTATATCATGACAACTAAAAGTGATGTCATTGTTAGCGATCCAGAACTTATGGGGGGAACACCTGTATTTAAAGGCACTCGCGTCCCTATTAAAAACTTAATTGATTATTTAGAAGCAGGAGATTCATTAGATACATTTCTCGCTCATTTTCCTAGTGTTACCAAACAAGATGCTATATCTGTTCTCGAACTGGCTAAGGAAATGTTAATTGCTTATGCGCATCCTGCTGGATGAATGTGTTCCTAACCCTTTAAAACGGGAATTTGCCGACTTAGATCTTAAAACAGTCAGGGAAATGGGGTGGTTGGGAACAAAAAATGGAGCATTGCTACAATTAATGTCTGAGTCAGGATTTACTATTTTGCTAACAAGCGATCGTAATATAAAATATGAGCAAAATCTACAACAAGCTGGTATTGCAGTAATTGTTATGGTTGCACGTACCAATCGTCTGCAAGATCTATTGCCATTGGTATTAAAAGTACGTCAAGCTCTAACTACAATTGCCCCAGGAGAGGTAATTGAGGTTGATAATTACTAAGTACTTAAACACAATTAATTACC
Source organism: Pleurocapsa minor HA4230-MV1 (assembly GCA_019359095.1). Taxonomy (NCBI): domain Bacteria; kingdom Bacillati; phylum Cyanobacteriota; class Cyanophyceae; order Pleurocapsales; family Pleurocapsaceae; genus Pleurocapsa; species Pleurocapsa minor. Next base: position 3,487 of record JAHHHZ010000010.1, read on the forward strand.
TATTTAGATTCTCTGTAACCTTTGTACAGAAAAAATTTATCTTCTAAAAAATGTGTAATTAATTTTATGCGACTACTTAATAATGTGAATAGCTTTGCTGATGCGATTTTTAATCACATTTTTCTGCTGCAATGCGTCGTTTAGTTTGCGATCGCTCTATTCAAAAATGGTAAAAAATGTCATAATCTGTCATGTAGGGTTAAAACTATCTGACCATGAAAAGTATTAATATTTCTTTACCAGAAGAAATGCGAATATATATAGAGGAACAAGTAGCTATTGGGGGCTATAGTACCACCAGTGAATATATCCGCCAATTAATTCGTCAAGATCGCCAACAGAAAGCAGAAAAGCAACTCGAACAATTATTATTAGAGGGTTTAAATTCTGGTGAAGCTAGCCCCATGACAGCAAAAGATTGGGCAGAAATTCGTCAGGCAGTGACAGATAAAATTGCAGCGCGGAAAAACAATTCTGTGGGTTAATGAGAATTCTTAAAAGACCCTAAGTTATCAAGGATTTGATTGAATTAGCAACATATTTAGCTGAAGATAACTTAGATGTTTCAGAACGTTTTTTATTTGCAGCAGAAAAGACTTTTCAGAAGTTATCACAATTTCCCCAGAGAGGAAAACTATCAAATTTGCCTCATCCTCAATTAAGTGATACTAGACAATAAGCTATTGAAGGATTTAGAAAACATATTATTTTTTATCGTCTTACTGATTCTGAAGTTGAGATCGTTCGAGTCATTAATGGTACAAGGTATATTGAGGCAATACTAAAACAGGATTTAGAAGAAGATTAAATGTTGCTTGCGATCGCTTTTATATCGTTACAGATTGAGAACATTTGTTTTGAAATGAGTTTATTAGGCGATCGATCGCCATGCTATGCTCCGTGATACGAGTTCTTTTAAAACTGTTGATTTGGCTGCGGAGTATTTTAATAGTGACGATGCTCCAGAACTAACAGCATTTATTTTAGCCTCTTCATAGCGTTTTGCTTCTTCTGGATATGCTTGAAGATAGTCCCTAAGTGCAAGATTAGAATTCCAATGCTTTCCTTTTCGTTTAACAATATGCACATTAAATGACTGTAATTGACGATATCGGAAATACAAACGCTCTGGTACTCCAGCTTCACCAAATGTATCGTAACCAAGACTAATCAGTTTATTTATTAAATTATGCGACGGTGGAAAGGATTCTAGTCCAATCATAATATCAATAATTGGTTTAGCATAAATATCTAAAATCGCCGTACTACCAATGTGTTGAATAGCCGTAAAATCAACTTGGAGATTTATTTGAAGTCGTTTCTGCTCATCAACAAAATACTTTCTCCACAAAGGATTATGTTTTTCTAAATGTATTGGTTCATCAATCATTTTTTGTCTTTAATGCTACAAATAATAAAATAATAGTTATTAAGTTATCTATTTAACTAAATATATATCTTCTATACCTGTAAGTATATACATCCATATTTAAGCATAACAATTAGTAAATAGATAAGAAAAATACAACAATTGATAGATTGTCGGACAACTGTAATCTTGAAATAATTGAATCATTCGATTAAAAAATAAGCTTTTGCTTCAATATAATGATTCAAGGTTTTATTCAAATAGCTTTAACGCTATTAATTTTAGTTTTAATTGTGCCGTGGTTTGGCAATTATATGGCTCGTGTTTTTTTAGCTCAAAAAACTATTTTAGAGCCGATCGCAAAACCACTGGAAAAATTAATTTATGCAGTCGGTGGTATTAATTATCAAAAAAGTATGACTGGTTGGCAATATGCCCGAAGCGTATTGGTTAGTAACCTGGTTATGTTAGTTTTTGTATTTCTTCTCCTAATTTTCCAGGGGATTTTACCTTTAAATCCTACAGGTTTAACTGCACCAAATTGGGATTTAGCATTGCATACGGCTGTTTCTTTTGTCACTAATACTAATCAACAACATTATTCAGGAGAAACAACTTATTCCTACGCTTCACAGATGTTTGCCTTGGGATTTATGATGTTTACCTCGGCAGCAACAGGAATGGCTGTGGCGATCGCTTTTATTCGCGGTTTAACAGGCAATCCTTTGGGTAATTTTTATGTGGATTTAACTAAATCAATTACGCGCATTTTATTACCAATCTCAATAGTAGGTGGTATTGTTTTATTAATCTTAGGTGTACCCGAAACTTTAGCTCCACCAGCAGTTGCGAATACTTTAGAAGGTGCAACTCAATATATTGCTAGAGGGCCTGTCGCTCATTTTGAAATTATTAAACAATTAGGAGAAAATGGCGGTGGTTTTTTTGGGATTAATTCTGCCCATCCTTTTGAAAATCCCAATAATTTTTCTAACTTAATTGCAACCTTAGCAATGGTTGTTATTCCTGCTTCTTTGATTTATACCTACGGAGTTATGGCAGGCAATAAAAAGCAAGGTTGGCTGATATTTTGGATGGTATTTATTATTTATGTAATTTTAATTGCGATCGCAGCAGTTGGAGAATATAACGGCAACCCAATTGTTAATAATCTTCTTGGTACAAATGCAGTTAACCTAGAAGGGAAAGAAGTTCGTTTTGGTTGGGCGCAAACTGCACTGTGGGCAGTGACTACTACAGGGACAATGTGTGGTGCAGTTAATGGAATGCATGATTCCTTGATGCCAAATGGGGGTTTTGCGACGTTGTTCAATATGTTTCTACAAATAGTTTGGGGTGGACAAGGTACAGGTACAGCTTATCTATTTGTGTTCTTAATTTTAACTGTATTCCTAACAGGTTTGATGGTAGGAAGAACCCCAGAATTTTTAGGACGTAAAATTGAAAAACAAGAAATAGTTTTAGCTAGTGTAATTCTATTAGTTCATCCCATTGCTGTTTTAATTCCCAGTGCGATTACTTTTATTAATCCAGACACTTTATCAGGTATTAGTAACCCTGGTTTTCATGGCATTTCCCAAGTTGTTTATGAATATACCTCCGCAGCAGCTAATAATGGTTCAGGTTTTGAAGGTTTAGGCGATGCAACCTTGTGGTGGAATCTTACCGCAGCATTATCAATGGCTATTGGGCGTTATGTACCAATTATTGCCTTACTTTTACTCGCTGATAACATGAGTCGTAAACAACCAGTACCCGAAACCCCTGGAACATTGCGTACCGATACAAGTTTATTTACTGGAGTTACCGCAGGAGTCATTTTAATTCTCGGCGCGCTTACCTTTTTCCCTGTTTTAGCATTAGGTGCGATCGCAGAAGCGTTTCAGATCGCTAATAATTTATAAGATAAAAGCTAGATCAAGGAAAAACAAAATGTCTTTACAATTAACTATCAATTATCCCGAAAACTTTCCTGACGCGATCGGCAAAACCAGAGAACAATTTGAACAAGAAGCAAAATGGGCAATGGCGATCAAACTTTTTGAACTCAAACAACTTTCTTCAGGAATGGCTGCTGCCTTAATTGGTGTTGAGCGTGTCACTTTTCTGCTTAAGTTAAATGATTATGGAGTTTCAATGATCGATCTTAGTGAAGAAGAATTATTATCAGATTTAAATAATGCCTAAAACCACCCAAATTGTTATTAATACTTCTCCTTTAATTGCTTTAGTTGCTGCGTTAGATAGTCTAGAAGTTTTACAGTTTCTTTATACAGAAGTATTAATTCCTTTTGAAGTATGCCAAGAAATTTTGAGCGGTGGAACAGTAGGGTTTGCAGTTAAAGAATTTCAAGCTGCAACTTGGCTACAAAAACAAACATATCCACTAACAATTTCTCCTTTTTTACTCAACTCTTTAGATATGGGAGAAGCTGCTGTAATTCAATTCGCTTTAAATCAAAATATTCAAACTGTTTGTATTGATGAAGTCGTAGGTAGAAGAATTGCCAGATTAAATGGTTTATCTCTAACTGGTTCAATTGGCATTTTACTTCGTGCTAAAAGAGAAGGCTGTTTTCTATCAATGAAAACAGCTATAAAAAAAATGCTCGATCACAACATTCGCTTAAGTAAGACTGTGATTGATTTTGCTCTCAAAGAAGCAGGAGAAAATTGATAAACATCATTGGTATTAGGTCTAATGTTCTAAGTTTTTAAATCGTTGCTAATTAATTATTATTTGACATCAATAAAATTATGAAAACTACAAATCGCCCTATCGCTGAAAAAAGCAAACGTTATCAGCAAAATAAACAAAAAAAAGTCAATACTAAAGGACTTTACCAACGCGCTTTTAAAGATGCCTTTGTCAAACTTAACCCCAAAGTGATGTTAAAAAACCCCGTCATGTTTGTGGTGTGGTTAGGCACAATTATTACCGCTTTACTAACTATTAATCCCGATCTTTTTGGTACAAATCCTGGAGAAAATCAACGCTTTTTTAACGGTTTAGTTACCATTATTCTTTTTCTTACCATTCTCTTTGCCAATTTTGCCGAAGCAGTAGCCGAAGGAAGAGGGAAAGCCCAAGCAGACTCATTGCGATCAACTAAATCCGATACTACCGCCAGAAAAGTTTTACCCGATGGTGCAATTGAAGAAATTAGTTCTACTAGTCTCCATAAGGGAGATATCATTCAAGTAGTCTCAGGAGATATTATTCCTGCCGATGGGGAAGTAATTGATGGAGTTGCTTCTGTGGATGAATCGGCAATTACAGGAGAATCTGCCCCCGTACTCAAAGAACCTGGTTCAGATATGGCAAGTTCGGTTACGGGGGGTACTAAAATTATTTCCGATGAGTTAAAAATTCGGGTAACATCCGATCCTGGTAAAGGCTTTTTAGATCGCATGATTGCCCTAGTCGAAGGGGCAGAAAGAAGCAAAACCCCAAATGAAATTGCCTTAACTGTATTACTAGCAGTTCTCACCCAAGTCTTTCTGATTGTCGTGGCGACTATTCCCCCCATCGCTAATTATGCTGGTTCTCCTGTCGGAGTAGTAACGTTAATTTCTCTGTTGGTAGCCCTAATTCCCACTACTATCGGCGGGTTACTGAGTGCCATTGGTATTGCAGGTATGGATAGAGTGGCACAGTTTAATGTGATAGCTACTTCAGGAAGGGCGGTAGAAGCTTGCGGTGATGTCAATACTTTAGTCTTAGATAAAACAGGAACAATTACTCTCGGAAATCGTTTAGCCGAACAGTTTATTCCTGTCAACGGGCATAACGAAAAGGAATTAGCCCAAGTTGCTTTGGCTGCTAGCTTATTCGATCAAACTCCCGAAGGTAAATCAATTGTCAAACTCGCCGAGAAATTAGGGGCAAAAATTGATTTTGAACCCAATTCCGCAGAAGGTATTGAATTTTCTGCTAAAACTCGCATGAGTGGTACAGATTTACCCAATGGGAAAGAAGTAAGAAAAGGCGCAATCAATGCCATCAAAGGTTTTGTGCGTTCTCGTGGTGGCGAAGTTAGTTCTGATTTAGATGATGCTTACGAACGGGTATCTCGTCTGGGTGGTACACCTTTGGGTGTGGCTTTGGATGGAGATATGTATGGGGTAATATACCTCAAAGATATTATCAAACCAGGGATGCGCGAACGTTTCGATCAGTTGCGTCGTATGGGAGTTAAAAGTGTCATGTTAACTGGCGATAATCGCATTACCGCTTCAGTAATTGCCCAAGAAGCAGGAGTCGATGACTTTATCGCTGAAGCTACTCCAGAAGACAAAATTTCCGTAATTCAAAAAGAACAGCAACAAGGCAAGTTAGTCGCCATGACAGGGGATGGTACAAATGATGCACCTGCTTTAGCCCAAGCAAATGTCGGTTTGGCGATGAATACAGGTACGCAAGCAGCCAAAGAAGCAGCCAACATGGTTGATTTAGATTCCGATCCCACTAAGTTAATCGATTTAGTTACGATTGGTAAGCAATTATTAATTACCCGTGGTGCGTTAACTACTTTTTCTTTGGCTAACGATATTGCTAAATACTTTGCCATTATCCCTGCAATGTTTGCAGCAGCAGGAATTGGTAGTCTCAATGTTATGGGTTTAGCTAGTTCTCAGTCAGCAGTTTTATCAGCTTTAATTTACAACGCTTTGATTATTCCTGCTTTAATTCCTTTGGCTTTGAAGGGAGTAGAATTTAGACCTTTGAGTGCTAATAAATTATTAACTAGAAATATTTTACTTTATGGTTTAGGCGGTATTATTGCGCCGTTTGTCGGCATTAAAATTATCGATTTAATTATTACTGGAATTGGCTTGAGTTAGGTAATAGGTAATAGGTAATAAGTTTTTTTCTTCGTTATTGAGGTCAAGATCATGAAATTAGATAAATCAAATAAATTTTCACTCAATCAAAATATTATCGAAACAATACAAAATATTGGTGATCGCTTTATCAAAAATCCTTTAGCGATGGTCTTATTCATAACTATCAGTTTGAATTTGATTATTGCCCCTGTAGTTATGGCTGCTTCAGGAACAGAAATTACTCGCAATACCGCTTACGCGATCGGGATTTTATATTGCGTCACCATAGCTTTATCTGTTTATTTGTTCACAGTAATTTTCCAACCCGAAAGATTTTAGGGCGCAAGCCTTGCGCCCCTACATTAAATAATTCATCATTTTAACCATGTCTATACTTCGAGAAACAATAACAGGAATTCGTACCACTTTTATTCTGTGGATACTAACTGCTTTAATTTATCCTTTTCTATTAATTGCGATCGGGCAATTTGTCTTTCCCAATCAGGCAAATGGAAGTTTAATTACTAATGCCCAAGGTGATATTATTGGTTCAGCTTTAATCGGACAAAATTTCACAAGCGATCGCTACTTTTCAAGTCGTCCTAGTACTACTAATTACAGCACTGGTGATGATGCCAAACCTACAGGTGTTAGCGGTGCGAGTAATTTAGCCCCAAGCAATCCCGAATTAACAGCTAGAGTTCAAGAAACTATTACGCAACTGAAACAGAAAGGAATCAAGCCCACTGCTGACTTAGTATATACTTCTGGTTCGAGTCTAGATCCCCACATTACTCCTGAAGCTGCCAGAGGACAAATTCAAAGAGTTGCTCAAGCTAGAGGTTTAGATACTAATCAAGTTGAACTTTTAATGACTAAAAATACGGAAGGAAGATTTTTAAGTATCTTCGGCGAACCAGGAGTAAATGTTTTAAAGTTAAATTTAGCGTTAGATAATTTGAATAGACGTTGAAGTTAATAACTGATATTACGCACTTATTTATCTATAAAAACTGGAGACTATTTTGTACGGAGCCGATCCGAAAGATAAGCATCCGATGAAGGGATTTCCGCAAATCTGCTTCATTCAGAACACTGTGTCGAATCCCAATATCATCATTGGAGATTACACTTATTACGACGATCCAGAAGACTCGGAAGATTTTGAGCGTAACGTCTTATACCACTTTCCCTTTGTCGGCGATCAGCTAATCATTGGAAAATTTTGCGCTTTGGCGAGAGGCGTAAAGTTCATCATGAATGGTGCAAATCACAAGTTAGATGGGTTTTCGACATATCCGTTCCAGATCTTCGGCAACGGCTGGGAAAAAGTTGACCCTCAACCTGAAGAACTGCCGTACAAAGGCAATACAGTAATTGGAAACGATGTGTGGATTGGCTATGAAACAGCGATCATGCCAGGGGTGCAAGTGGGAGACGGAGCAATCATTGCGGCAAAATCAGTAGTGGTGAGTAATGTTCCGCCTTATACAATTTTTGGGGGCAATCCAGCCAAGTGTATTCGTCAGCGATTTGACGATGAGGTGATTCGCTCATTACTTGAAATAGCTTGGTGGAATTGGGATATCGGCAAGATTACACGCAATTTGGAGAAGATCGTATCGACAGATATTGAGGCTCTGATAAATTGTGAGTAGAAGCACAGTAGAACAGACTCGTTAGGTTGCTTTGTTCGACGACTTGGCAGTTTTGATAATGAAGATATACTATCGCTTGAGCCAATGAGCGCGATCGCTTTCTAAAAAATTCTCTATCTAATGATTACTTCTAGGACAGAAATTACTCGTAATACTACTTAGGCGATCGCACTTTTTAGATTGTGTCATTTTTAATCAGATAAAATTTCAGGAGCGATCGCTACTTTTTTAGCCAGTTTTTCCACAGAATGATACCCAGAAAGTTTTCATATAATAAATAGTTAATCGACCACGAAAAACTTGAGGTATTGTGTTGCTAAAAGTTTTCGCTATTATTGTGCTTTTACTTTCTGTCACCTTCGCGGGGGTTAGGATCTATGGTGCTTTTCGCTGGGAAGAAGAAACTCAGGCGTTGCGTAATCAGTTGCAAGCATCGCGTGTATCGGTTCAGCCTCAGATCGTTCACTTCGATGAAATTAATGGACTACCTGCGCCAGTGCAGCGATATCTCCGTAAAACCCTTCAAGACGGACAATCGATGGTAACTGGTGTACGTATGCAGCATCGTGGTCAGTTCAATATGAGTCTGACAACGGAGCAATGGAAGCCTTTTACTTCGGATCAACAAGTCATTGCCCAGCGCCCAGGTTTTGACTGGAATGGTCGAGTGGCAGTGCTACCAGGTGTTCCAGTGTTAGTGCATGACACTTATATCGCAGGTGAAGGCATTCTACATGCGGCACTGTTTGGGCTGTTCTCGCTAGCCAATATACGTGGTAAGGGTGAAGTTGCTAAGGGTCAATTAATGCGCTTTTTTGCAGAGGCAGCTTGGTATCCTACAGCACTGTTACCTAGCCAAGGAGTACTTTGGGAGGCAGTAGGCGATCGCTCTGCTCAAGGAACTCTCACTGAAGGTGACATTAAGATCACGATGCTCTTCACATTTAATGAGCAAGATCTGATCGAGAACGTACAAGCAGAAGCACGCGGACGTACGGTAGGTGACAAAATTATTCCAACCCCTTGGAGAGGACATTTTTGGAACTACAGAGAACACAGTGGAATGCAAATACCACTAGATGGTGAGGTGGCATGGATGCTGCCTGAAGGAGCTAAACTTTATTGGCGTGGTAGTATCACAGAAATCATTTACGAGTTTTCACGTTGAACTGCGTTCAAAGATATTAACTGTTATCTGAAATGGCATTTAGGACAGAAATTATGAGAAGAAGTACAATAAACAATTGCTCAACTAAGTTTATTTGATAATTCGACCCAGAGAAAAATAAAGTGATGTTACACTGACAACAACCTGACCAGCATATTATTTAAAAATTTAAAATTTATGCAAGCAATTCTTTTAAGTCGTGAAGAAGTAGCACGACGCGCACAAGAAATCTACGAAAATATTCATCAACAAGTAGAACAAGAAAAAAATATCGGTAAAATGATCATTATCGATGTAGAAACAGAGGAATATGCAATTGATAAAACTGGTTTAGAATCAGCCCGTTATTTACGGGAAAAACACCCTAACGCTAGACTTTTTGGAATTTGTATTGGTTATAATGTTGCAGCTTCCTTTGGCGGTATGATGGAGCGTATTGATAAGTGATTTCTGGTGTGGTATCTAACGGATATGCAACACTTCCTGTCATCTTTCGTTTGCCCAATCAACCTAACTTTTCGATAAATTTTGTTATCGATACGGGCTTTACAGATTATCTTTGTTTACCTTCAGAAGCTGTAGCTGTATTGGGTTTACCTTTTTTATACGATTTACCTGCCAATTTAGCTAATAATAGCAATGTTCTCTTACCTGTACATGAGGCAATTATTCTTTGGCATGAAAAAGAAAGAGAAATTCGTGTACTGGCTACAGGAAGAAAACCTTTATTAGGAAGAGCTTTACTTGATTGCCAGGAACTTACAATTCAGTTTATAGAAGGTGGTTTGGTTACAATTAAACAACTTGAATCATGATTGAAAGTAATGAAATAAAAGATTCCGTAGATATAGCGATCGCTATATCTGAAATAATCAGATGATCTTGATAAAATGTACTTAAAGTTTAGTATTCTGCGAGGAGACTATGCGGTCGATTGAACAGCTGACAGAAGAAATATTATCCTTGCCTAGCGCATCAAGAGCAATCCTTGCAGACAAGTTGGTAGAAAGTTTAGAATTCGACACCGACTCAACAATTCAATCGATTTGGGTGACTGAAGCAAAAAGACGAAGAAATGAGATTCAGGATGGCTCGGTAAAACCAATTCCAGGGGAGCAAGCATTGGCTGAGGTTAGACGACTGATTGAGCCATGAGGTATGTGTTTCACCCAGAAGCTCTCACTGAATATACTGAAGCTGTTAAATATTATACAGAGCATAGAGTTGAAGTTGCACAAGCATTTATCAATGCGATCGAAGATACAGTTTATCGAATTAAAGAATCTCCCACTCGTTATGTTGTTGTAGATGATGAAGTTCGACGATGTATGGCGCGTAAGTTTCCTTATGGAATCCTTTATACAATCGAGTTGGTTTTTAGGTAGTAGGTAGTGGGTAGTGGGTAGTAGCAATTTCTCATCTTATTTGGGATTGCCATATTTGATAAAAAGCAATTGGTTTACAATCAAACAACTTAAATCATGATTGAAGGTAATGAAATAGACGCTTCTTTTGCTTACGAATACTCTCAACGTCGCGGTAAACACAGAATTTATATTGGGATGTCTCCAGGAGTTGGCAAAACTTACCGTATGTTACTGGAAGCTAAATGTTTATTGGCAGAAGGTATTGATGTTGTTATTGGGTTATTAGAAACTCACGGTAGAGAAGAAACCGCCGAAGTAGCAGCAGGTTTAGAGTTAATTCCCCGTCAGCAAATTAAGCGAGGCAATAATACCTTGACTGAAATGGACACGGAGGCAATTCTTGCTCGTCAACCACAATTAGTATTAATCGATGAATTAGCACATACTAATGTACCAGGTTCGCAGCGAGAAAAACGTTATCAAGATGTGGAAATAGTTTTAGCAGCAGGTATTGATGTTTTTTCTACGGTTAATATTCAACACTTAGAAAGTCTGAATGATTTGGTGGCTAAAATTACGGGAGTCGTAGTGCGAGAGAGGATTCCAGATCGTTTATTAGATGAAGCTGACGAAGTTGTGGTAGTTGATGTTACTCCAGAAACTCTACAAGAACGTCTTAGGGAAGGAAAAATCTATACTCCCGACAAAATCGAGCAATCTTTACAGAATTTTTTCCAGCGACATAATTTAGTCGCGCTGCGAGAATTAGCACTGCGAGAAATCGCCGATAATCTCGAAGAGATGGCTGAATCAACCACTCCTAAAGATAAATACTGTAGTATTCATGAACGAGTTTTAGTTTGCATTTCTACTCATCCTAATTCGTCGCATTTATTAAGAAGAGGAGCAAGACTTGCCAGTCAAATGCGATCGCGTCTATATGTTTTATATGTCAGTAACCCCGATCGCTTTTTAACTAAAGAAGAAAGTTTGTATTTAGAAACCTGCGAAAAGTTATTAGAGCAATTTGGTGGTGAATTTATTCGGGTAAATAGTAATAATATTACTCAAGCGATCGCCGAAACTGCAAAGAAGTATTATATTACCCAAGTAGTATTAGGACAAACGCAGCGATCGCGTTGGCAGTTATTTTTACATAGTTCTCCAGTACAAGAGCTGCTGAAAGTTCTTCACGATGTCGATCTACATATTATTTCAACCAAAAAACCAGTATCAATAAAACCACTATAAATTAGGCAATAATTCCTGCTAGTATACCTTGAGTGGTCTATGCTGCTAGCTTGAAGACCCAAACATCGACTATTTGAACTTTCTAGCTCAATACCCTGTTTTTTATTCATTAACCTAGGAAATATTTGCTAACAGCGATCGCCTCATCATGAAGAATCTACAACTACCTCAAAAAATCATGCTTCTGGGTGCAGGAGAGTTAGGCAAAGAGTTTGTGATTGCAGCTCAACGTTTAGGAAATTATGTGATTGCGATTGATAGTTATCCTAATGCTCCAGCAATGCAGGTAGCTGACACTTCAGAAGTGATTTCCATGCTCAATGGTGATGATTTAGAAAGAGTAGTGCAGAAACATCAGCCAAAGTTTATCGTGCCAGAGATTGAAGCGATTCGTACCGAAAAGCTAGAGGAATTTGAACATCGAGGAATCACCGTCATTCCTACCGCAGCAGCGACTAACTACACGATGAATCGCGATCGCATTCGGGATTTAGCTGCTAACAAACTGGGTATTCGTACTGCCAAATATGCCTACGCTACTAGCTTAGAAGAATTAATTCAGGTGTCGGCAGAGATTGGTTTTCCTAACGTGGTTAAACCAGTCATGTCTTCTTCGGGAAAGGGTCAATCAATAGTAAAATCAGCCTCAGAAGTAGAGCAAGCTTGGTCAAATGCGATCGCAGGAGCCAGGGGAGATACCCAAAAAATAATCGTGGAAGAGTTTATTGATTTTGAACTCGAAATTACCTTGATGACGGTCAAACAGTGGGATGCTGCCACGATCTTTTGTCCTCCTATTGGTCATCGTCAGGAGCGAGGCGATTATCAAGAGTCTTGGCAACCCGCAGCAATCTGCAAAGAGAAAATTCAACAAGCAGAAGCGATCGCCACTAAAGTTACGGATGCTTTAGGTGGTGCAGGAATCTTTGGTGTCGAGTTTTTCATTACTCAAGATGAGGTGATTTTTTCCGAACTATCTCCTCGTCCTCATGATACAGGCATGGTGACCTTAATTTCCCAAAATCTGAATGAATTTGAACTGCATTTACGAGCTATTCTAGGCATACCCATCCCGCAAATAGAACTTTTTGCCCCTGCTGCCAGCGCCGTAATTTTGGCTCAGAAACATTCATCAGAAATCAACTTCACCAATGTAGCTCAGGCTTTGACAGAAGTAGATACTGACTTACGGTTATTTGGCAAACCAGATTCTCGTCCCTATCGTCGAATGGGAGTTGCCCTAGCTAAAGCAGAAACTACAGAATTAGCTAGAGCAAAAGCGTTAAAAGTAGCAAAGACGATTTCTTTGGTCTAACTCTCTTCTAACTGTTTTTCTGCTTATTCAAATGGTTTTAATTCTCCAATGTAGGCAATACCAATTATGTTGAGTTTCCATTTCTGAGGATTTTTGTGGTTAGGTTCTTGCTTGATGTAATCTAACTCAAAACTATCAGGATACTCTCGACAACAGGCGATCAACACGGGAGCAAAATCTTGAGTTGCCGAAAATTGCCTTAGAGGTAGGGTAATGAGATTAATCACATTTTGAGGTTTGATTTTGTTGACCCATGAGCAATAGGAGCTAGTGACGATTAGCTGTTGACCAAACCTAATTTCAATCAAACCATCGTTTATATCTGATTTAATGTATATGGCAACTAATTTACCTTTTAAGAGAAATTGTAGGGAATTGCCCCCAGAGAGAGAAAAATTTTTCTCTCTATAAACACTGTTTTGATAAACTGATATTTTTGGCTGACGTTCAAAAAAGTTTCCTTGTTCAAAGTTCTCAAAAAAAGCTAAATTTTCAAAATTATCCTGATAAATAGACTTGATTCCTATATTTCTTGGATAGTTTTTATTTGATTTTAAACTATTGATTACGCCTATTTTATCTAGTTGTTCAACAATTGTTTGAGCAACTATTTGCACTCCATAAGGTCTAGTATAATGGGCATCATCTTTATGATTATATAAAGACTTGATAAAGTTTTTTCCTTTCTGCTCACTTAACAAATTAGTTAAATTTACTACAGGTAAGTAATAGTGTTTGCCAATTGATTCATAAACTTCTGATAAAACGCATGATTGTTGATAATATTTTTCTTGATTTACGCCAAATATTACTAAGACAATTAAGCAAAAAGGATTAGATTTTTGACATTTTCTAATAAATCCTTCTAAAGATTTTCCTGCTAATTCTAATGAATAAGAATCAAGCTCGATAGCGTGACGATCATTTATACAATATTCAAAAAATATAATATCGCTGTCAAGCGCAATATTGTATCTAGCTTCTTGAATAACTCCAAAAATATTAGGGACACCACCAAGAGAATAATATTTTATAAAAGTTTTTTGGCAGGTTATTTGACGAAGGTAATTATTGAGATACTTTGTATATCCCTCCCTCATTACTGAATTAGAACCGCCAACAACTGAAATTTTTAAACTAGCCTGCTTTTCTGCATTTACCAGCTTTTTTAAAAACATTTAAGTTTAGCAAATATTGATTGTATAATTTTTATCAGCTAATCATAGCACTACTTTTATATTTCATTTGTATTGAATTAATAAAGGAAATACCATAAATTATGCCAACATTTGTCAAAATAGAAACAGGAATTGTTAATAAATCAATTTTTGACCAATACGTGTCGGCTCATAAGGCGTATGTTCGCCAATTAATTGCTCAAGGACATAAGGCAAAAACTGGTTATTGGGGAGAATTAGGTGGAGGAATGCTCCTTTTTGAAGCTAATTCACTACCAGAAGCCCAAGCAATAGTAGCTCAAGATCCTCTTGTCGTCAATAACTGTGTCAAATATGAATTGCACGAATGGTGCATTGTAGTTGAATAAAGCCAAATCTAAATTTAACCGTTTACTTATGGTCAATACCTTACTCTTCTCTTCTCCTATAGAAAAGCAAGCCTGAAATTTTCAGGCAATAAAAAACTGGGACAGAAGCAAGATCGAGAAATAATCTTAAACTGCTCTCCCAGTGACCAATAATCAAATGATCAAAATTAATGTCAAACTCCAATCACTGCTGATTAATTATCAGCAGGATCGGACACAGGTTCAGCCGTAGCGTTTTCCTGAGCAATAATCGCGCGCTTTTTACGCTTAATAGTCAAGTAGCGAATTGCATCTTCGCTCAAGCGCATCATTCTTTCCAAAGGTGCATTTTGACTACCATCGGCTTCATAGTTCATTTGTACGTAAATACCGTCCAAATATTTGCCAACAGGATAGGCAAGTCTTCTTTTGCCTTTGACTTGAACTTCCATGTTCTCCGCACCGTTTTCGGTCAGATAATCTTGATATTTAGTAACTGCCTCACCGACTTGATCTTCTGAGAGATCAGGACGCAGAATATACATTAACTCGTATTTGTTGCTCATTTTACTTATTCTCCTTGTGGACAAAATGGCTTCTAAATTAGAAGCAAGGAATTACAATCTTACTATTACTTGACAATTAATTACCAGGACTCTGCTGTAAGGATAGTAAATTAACCTAAAATTAATCTATCCCAAAACTACACTTTTAGGTTCAACAAGAGGGAACTTTAAGAGTATGATTTCGTAGTAACGAATAATTTGAAGTTTGATCTAGCTATGGCAGAACGCTATGTCCGTATTAAAACTAATCGCGAGCAGATTTATTATGGTGTGCTGAAGGCAAATCGTAGTGTGTTGGTCTATGATGCTCCACCATGGTTAAGTGGACAGGAGACAGACATAGTGATGGAGTTAGATACATATCAATTGCTTGCTCCCTGTGTCCCTTCCAAAATTATTGCTGTGGGGAAAAACTATCTCAAACATGCAGCTGAGATGGGTACACCCGTTCCCAGTGAACCCTTATTATTTCTCAAACCCCCTACTACCATTGTGGCGGACGGTCAAAATATTATCTATCCCGTACAGTCAAAACAGGTAGATTACGAGGGAGAATTAGCTTTAATTATTGGCGATCGCCTTAGTAAAGTCAACCCAGAACAGGCAGCCAAGAGCATCTGGGGATATACCATTGCTAACGACGTAACGGCTAGGGATCTGCAAAAAAAAGATAATCAGTGGACAAGAGCCAAGGGATTTGATACTTTTTGTCCTTTAGGGCCGTGGATTGTCCGAGAATTGAGTGTTGAAGCCCAAATTCAAACTTTTATTAACAACGATCATGCTCCCCGTCAGTCTGCCATGATTAGCGACATGGTTTTTAACCCCGATGTCCTCATTTCTTACATCTCACAAGTTATGACCTTGTTGCCTGGAGACGTAATCCTCACTGGCACTCCCGAAGGAGTCGGCTCAATCAAGCCTGGAGATACGGTGAGAATTGAGATTGAAGGAATTGGCTCTATCTCGAATCAGGTTGTTTGATCTTTGCCTTGATTCAGCAGTGCTGGCATTAACGAGTTTAGTTTTATTATTTAATTATTGATTACCTAGTTTGAGGCTGGTTATCTTGGTAGTTGGCTATACACAGCAGCGGAGATCGTAGGAATTTCAGGACGGCGACCAAAAGCACATTCTGCCATGCAAAATAGGCTCGCACCAGTAGCAATAATAAAGACAAAGCCACCAATTAGTTCGAGTCCCCCCAAAGTGCTAAAAATAATCGAAATTAGAGCAATGGCAATGCTAAACAAAATCGATTGCAAAGTATTAAAACGAATAAAGTAAGAAATCTTTTCGTTCTGAACTACGGCTAAAAATAAAACAAAAAATACAACTAAACTACCCAAACCAAGAGGGATAATTGAGTCAAAAACACCATAGAGTAAAGATATTGGCAACAGGAGTAATTGTAAAAAGTTAAATGTAGGTGCTAAGGCAGGGACTTTAAGCATTAATCCCGTCCCTAAAGCCAGGGCATCATAAATAGCAAATAGATATACGGCTGCTCCAAAAAAACGGTCTTTAACGTCGGCTGAACCAAACCTCGCCATGTCAAATATGCTCCTAAAATCAAAAAATCTACAGATTAAAACAATCAAGCCATTTAGGATCTAAAATACAGCTCGGTCGCTATAAAGATGATAACAATAGCGAGTAAAATCTAGCAGAAAGTTAGTTAACCCAGGTGACGTTAAAACCCATTTGACACTCATAAACTTGAGCCTGTTTGGATGTCGGTTGCGATGAGGCTCCACCTCCGCTGTGCGATCGCTTTTTGCCACATCCCAGCTTGCTATCATGCCATCGAGGTAAACCACTTTGATCTGACATCAAACAATTTTGGCAAACTTGTTTAGGAGACAAGATTTGTTGGTCGACAATCATAACTATCATGATGTTGATCCCCTTTTATCAGTCATATAGATCATTTAGCTCATTCTAATTTCTTCTCACTAAAATTAGATTTTTTGACACCTGCTGTATTATTTAATGATCTTTATTTCTAGTTTAATAGTCATTGTCAGGTAATCAAAATTTATTTTTCTCGATTTTTTGCCCTAATTTTCTCAATGAATAAATTATCGGTAAAAATTATTGTTTTCCTTTCTATACAAGGTTATTTCCTAAATTAATAGTTTTCAAGAGGACACTGAATTAGATAGCATAGATCATACTTATCGAAAATTACAGAATCAGATAGTGAATCAAACTAATTTAGATTTCCTCGTCCAAACAGATCCCGAAATTGCGGAAATTATTGATTTAGAATTAGGTCGTCAGCGATCGCATTTAGAGCTAATTGCCAGCGAAAACTTTACTTCTCCTGCGGTACTAGCTGCTCAAGGTTCAGTCTTAACGAATAAATACGCCGAGGGTCTACCAGGAAAACGCTATTATGGCGGTTGCGAATTTGTAGATCGTGCCGAACAGCTAGCGATTGACCGCGCTAAACAATTATTTGGGGCCGAGATGGCAAACGTACAGCCCCATTCAGGCGCTCAAGCAAACTTTGCAGTTTTTCTAACCTTGTTAGAACCAGGCGATACCATCATGGGGATGGATTTATCCCACGGTGGACATTTGACTCATGGTTCTCCTGTAAACGTTTCAGGAAAATGGTTTAACGTCGTGCAGTATGGCGTAAACCAAGAGACAGAACAGTTAGACTTCGAGCAAATTAGAGCCTTGGCGTTAAAAGAACGTCCTAAACTAATTATCTGTGGCTATTCTGCCTATCCCCGCACTATTGATTTTGCTAAATTTAGAGAAATTGCTGATGAAGTTGGCGCGTATTTATTAGCTGATATTGCTCATATTGCTGGTTTGGTGGCAACAGGACACCATCCTAACCCTGTTTCCTATTGTGATGTGGTGACAACTACTACTCACAAAACCTTAAGAGGGCCAAGAGGTGGCTTAATTCTGACTCGCGACGCTGAATTAGGTAAAAAACTCAATAAATCAGTCTTTCCTGGGACTCAAGGTGGCCCTCTAGAACATGTCATTGCAGGTAAAGCCGTCGCCTTTGGGGAAGCTCTCAAACCAGAATTCAAAGAGTATTCAGGTCAGGTAATTATCAACGCCCAATCAATGGCCGAAGCCTTCAAAGCCAGAAATTTTAAGCTAGTATCTGACGGTACAGACAATCATCTTATTTTGGTTGACCTACGTAGTATTGGCATGACAGGTAAAAAAGGCGATGCTCTTGTTAGTCAGGTAAATATTACCGCTAATAAAAACACCGTGCCTTTTGATTCTGAATCACCTTTTGTCACTAGTGGGCTGCGCTTGGGTTCTCCTGCCATGACCACCAGAGGAATGGGGGCGACAGAGTTCCAAGAAATTGCTAACATTATCGCTGACAAACTACTCAACCCTGAAGATGAGGCTGTACAACAAAAATGTTTAGATCGAGTGGCTGCTTTGTGCGATCGCTTTCCTCTCTATCCTTATTTACAAATTCCTGTACCTGCCAAGATATAGGAGTATGCTGAGGAAGGAGTAATGCAATCCGTGCGAGCAACAGCTTGATGTTATTAGAAAGTACACCTTATATTCCCCCTGGAACTTGAACTCAGATGCCTGTTGAACTATATCATCTGATTGCTTTTCTCACCTCGGTTACCTTTGTTTTATGGACGATACCCGATGTCAAAACTTTAGGTTTAAAGTTGGGTATCGTAGATCGACCAAACGCCAGGAAGATTCACCAAAAACCCGTTGTCCGAGTGGGCGGGGTTTCTATTTTTGCTGGCACCATTGCTGCTTTAGTTATTGTCTGGCTGCTGGGGGGATTTTCTGCCCTCGCTTCTGATAAAGTTACGGAAGTCTGGGCGGTAATTATTGGCAGCATTTTATTTTTTGGCATTGGTTTTGCTGACGATTTGTTTAATCTCACCCCCATTTCACGGTTACTGATGCAAGTTGCCGTAGCTACTGGTTGTTGGTATATGGGAGTCAGGATCGATTTTGTCTCTTTTCCGATCTATTCTCTAGTTAAAATCTACTGGCTAAGTCTTCCTGTTACCGTAGTCTGGCTCGTCGGGATGGCAAATGCCATTAACTGGATTGATGGGGTTGATGGTTTAGCGGCTGGGGTTTCGGGGATTGCTGCCTTTGTAATGTTAGTTGTGACCTTGTTTATGGATCAGCCTGCTGCTGGCCTAATTGCGGCGGCGATGGCAGGGGGCGCACTGGGATTCCTCCGTTATAACTTCAATCCCGCCCAGATCTTTATGGGGGATGGGGGAGCGTATTTTATGGGCTTTACCCTAGCAGCAGTCGGCGTAGTTGGCTTGGTTAAAACTACGGCGATCACAGCTGTTCTCTTACCCTATCTAATTCTGGCAGTTCCTATTCTCGATATGTCGGCGGTAATTTTTTCCCGTATTAGTAAAGGAAAATCGCCTTTTATTGCTGATAAAAGTCATCTACATCATTGGTTGCTCAAAACGGGAATTTCCCAGCGTCAGACAGTATTGTTTATTTATACCCTAACTTTTTGGGTCGGCAGCTTGGCTCTTGGCTTTTCCAATATTCCTAGCGGTTGGGGATATGCAATTGGCGCAACAATGCTACTAGCTTGGCAACTTTGGCAGGTTTGGCAAGTCTGGAAAGAAAGGCGTAGAATCCTTAACAACATTAGTGAATCAGATCGATGAGCGCAGAAATTATTTGTATTGGGACAGAATTACTTTTAGGAGATATTTTAAACACCAACTGTCAATATTTAGCCCAAGAATTAGCTAATCTAGGTATTCCCCATTACTATCAAACGGTAGTGGGAGATAACGTAGAGCGGATTCATCAAGTAATAGCTACTGCCATTAAACGCGCTTCAATTTTAATATTTACTGGTGGTTTAGGCCCAACCCCTGACGATTTAACCATCGAGACAATTGCTAGTTTCTTTAACACTCCTTTGCAAGAAGAAGCTGCAATTATTCAAGATATTGCCAGTAAATTTGCCTCAGTGGGGCGAGTTATGTCTCCTAGTAACCGTAAACAGGCGCTTATTCCCCAAGGCGCGACCACCCTGCCTAATCCGACAGGGACAGCTCCAGGTATTATTTGGCAGCCCCAGTCGGGTCTTACCATCATGACCTTCCCTGGAGTTCCTTCCGAGATGTATCGTATGTGGCAAGATACTGCTGTTCCCTTTCTCAAAAGCCAGGGTTGGGGTCAAGAAACTATTTATAGTGAAATGATGCGTTTTCGGGGTATTGGTGAATCGGCTTTGGCGGAAAAAGTAGCTCATCTGTTCGATTCTCAAAATCCTACCGTTGCCCCCTATGCAGGTAAAGGAGAAGTACGTCTGCGGGTAGCTGCTAAAGCAAGTTCTCAAAAAGAGGCAGCAGCAATGATTCAACCCATCGCTACAGAAATCAAGCAGATTGCAGGGTTAGATTATTTTGGCAGTGATGAGGAGACTCTCGCAGCCGTAGTCGGCAAATTATTAACTAATACCCAGCAGACTCTTAGCGTCGCCGAATCTTGTACTGGGGGTGGTTTAGGCGCAATGTTAACTGAAATTCCTGGTAGCTCTAGCTATTTTTGGGGCGGAGTAATTGCCTATGCCAATCAGGTTAAGCAGGCTCTTTTGCACGTAAATAGTCAAGATTTAGCCGAGTATGGGGCGGTGAGCGAGATTGTAGCCCAGCAAATGGCTTTGGGAGTTAAACAGCGCTTACAAACGGACTGGGGGATTAGTATTACTGGTATAGCAGGGCCAAGTGGCGATACTCCAGATAAACCTGTAGGGTTGGTGTACATCGGCATAGCTACCCCTGAAAATGAAAGCTTTAGTTATGATTATCGTTTTGGCCAGCAAAGAGGTCGGGAGTTAGTGCGCTATTTAAGTTCTTGTACGGCTCTGGATTTGTTACGACGCAATCTGATCAAACGTAGTTTGTCTGTTTAGAAGCTTCAGTCGATCGCAACTTGATAGTTGACCTTCAAGAATTTTGGCTCAAGATCACTAAAGCTAACAAGCTGATAGCTGTTAACTGCCACTGAATAGTTAATCGAAGAGATTTATTTAGCTTAAATCTTGTTTTGTTCTGCTGTGCAGCCAATCATAAATACGATCTAACTCTTCTAGAGTTACTAGACCATATTGCCACAGAATCATGGGAATAGGAGCAGGATGCTCTTCTACAGACCTTTGCACAGTTTCGATGGAATCATTAGAAAGCGCCAACTCTTCTTTTAAAAACTTGATAAAATTGCTGTATATGGCTGGTTTCATGATGGGTTTACCTTGGGTTAAACTTTTAAATTGAATTATCTATAATTTTGCTGACCCAGAAACGTAATTTTAGCTATCACTTCTCTTAAGAGAGTTTTTGCTATTGTTGAATATTTCTCAAGTTTTGCCTGTGTTTTTAACTACCAAAAAATTAAGCTAAATCTTAAGACATTTATCTTTAGCTTTAAGCCAAATTAAATCCAAAAGTATTATGCTTTTAGGGCAGAAACGATTGTCATCAAAATCTTAGGTTTCTAATAATGACACACATATCCTAATACGTAAAAACACTTAATAAAACTATGTATTGCCAAGGATATTATATATTGGGAAATTTTCACTCTTTCTCTTGATAGATAAGTGCAATCGCGATGAAATCTACATAAAATCTTAATATTTTTAATATTTTTGACGCAGATTTGCTTGGGTTGGAATTGAAAATTTTTGGCGTTCCGCTATCAGCTTTCACCAACTATGATTATTCTCGTAAGACATAGCCAATTCCTCGGACAGTTTGAATTAACCTTTTGTGATTTTGACTTTCGATCTTAAGACGTAAATAGCGAATATATACTTCAATTACATTAGATTCACCACGGTAATCATATCCCCAAACGTTTTCAATAATTTCTTCTCTAGTCATTACCTGTTGTGGATTTGACATCAGATATTTCAGTAATTCAAATTCTTTCATTGTTAGTCCAATTACCTGATCTCCTCTAATTGCTTGGCGAGTGCTTAAGTCTAAAATTAATTCCCCAAACCTTAACTGCTCAGGAATATCAGTTTCTGTCTGAAGATATAAATTGATCTGCTCGAGTAATTTATCTTTCTGATAAGGCTTCAACAAGTAATCATCGGCTCCTGCTTCGAGACAAGCAACTCGTTCAGCGACAGTCTCTTGTTCAACCAACATTAGTATAGGTACATGCTCTCCCGCACGACGCAACTGACGACATAAATCAAATCCAGATTTACCTGTAAAAGTACGATCGACAATCACCATTACTGGTTGATAAGCGCTTAATTCAGACCATCCCTTCAAAGCTGTCTCCACCACAGGTAGATAACCTAGGGTTTTAAGATCTAGACTCGCCTGCTGAGCAAAAATATCGTCTGTCAGCAGTAATATTGATAGATCAGCCGTACTGTAATTATTTACCAAAATCTTATACTCCTACGACAACAATCAGGTTAATGCTAGTTTAGGGCAATTCTACCGATGTTGGTTTAGCGATATGAGGCAGTCCCCAACCCAATTTTTCCCGTAGAATACGAAAGAATTCAGGCGATCGCAGACGAATAAACCGTGCAGGATAGATGGATTTTTCAATTAAAATGTGATCTTCAGGCAGAATATAACAGCCACCATTACCATCAACCACCATCACCATGCGATTGGGAGTGGCAGGAAAAACTGTTACAGATTCGCGATCGCTAAATACTAAGGAGCGAGAAGCCAGAGAATGAGGGCAAATCGGCGCTAGCTGTAATACAGGTACATCAGGGGTTAAGACAGGCCCTCCTGCACTTAAAGCATAAGCAGTTGAGCCAGTCGGAGTAGAAATAATAATCCCGTCCGCTGCGACATCTACAGGGGCATGGTCGCCAATTTTTACTTCAAAATGACACATACTAGTTAAGGGTTCGCGATGCAAAACCATTTCATTAAGGCTCAGAGCTTCCCACAATAGAGTGTCATCACGAAATACTCTGACTGCCAACATAGAACGTTCTTCGATCTGATATTCTCCAGCGATTAACTGTTCTAAATCTTCCCTCAGATGGCTTAGGTAGCTTTCGGTTAAAAACCCCATGTGTCCTGTGTTTACGGTTAACAAAGGAATATTATAAGGAGCAAGTTGCCGAAATGCTGATAGAACCGTACCATCTCCACCCAAAACAATTGCAAACTTGACACTGGGATCGAAGTTGGAAGGGGTTAACTGCTCAATTCGGGTGTGACACACAGGACTATCAGGAGTCGAATATTCTAAGATTCCTCCCATACCAGTCGCCAGACAGACATCCCAGCCAGAAGAAGTTAGCTTTTCTGTAATTTCTGAGGCAATCTTGCAGGCGATCGGCTTAATATCGTTATAAACAATGCCGGCTTTTGGCTTTGGCACAACTAATTACTATCCCGTACTAATCTGGTCTTAATTTTAAAAAGCTTTGATATATATTTATGTATAAGTATATAAGTCGAAAAAGTTTTGCTGGTATTGACGTTAGCGTGACTCAAAGGCAATTATTTATTTCATCTTTGATTCTTGCTTGTCTCATAAAACTCATAACAACTAACAACACAATATTTAAATATTAAATTTTAGAGTCATATCTTACAGCCTATCGTGCAGCAACTAAAAATAATAGTCTATTGTGCTAATTATTATTATTAATTGAAATTAAGACGCTCACAAACCACCAACCAAATCACATATAGATCTATAAAAATAAGCTCCCCAGCTAGAGGAGCTTATTCATCAAGCCTAAAAAAAACTTAGACTTCAATCAAGGAAGTGAATTAAAGAGCGTTACCACGAGGTAATACTTCTTCTGGGAATTCAAAGTTTTCTTGTGGTTGGTCTTGTGTTGCCATCCATGCTCTTAGACCTTCATTGAGCAAGATGTTTTTGGTATAAAAAGTTTCAAATTCAGGATCTTCTGCTGCTCTCAACTCTT
>JAHHHZ010000011.1:300000-470018 GCA_019359095.1 Pleurocapsa minor HA4230-MV1
AATTTGAGGTTGAGAACTATTATTGTTTTCTAAGTCAAATAAATCTTCTTTGAGTCCAGTACTTTCAGCAGTGTTAACTGCGTCTGAACTGTTAAATAGTTTTTTCCAAAAGACCATGCCGATGTGGCTTTAATGATTTGTGGTTTTTAATATGATATGTCTGTTATATTAATCTATTTTTTGACGCAAAATCATTTCTGAGCAGAAAAACTCATGATGACAAAGGTAAACTAAGTTTTTTACTGACAAGCAGAGAAAGATTTGAACCGTCGAAATTGATCTCGCCAATGTCCAGCTGATTGTATTTAGAATTCTGCTGGACTGTAATGATACGATAGAAAAATGCCATCCATAACCATACTAACGACACCTCATATCTATGAGCTAACTGCACCTGTCGTCGACTCGAAACGACCTGTACTGGTATTTGTGCATGGTTGGCTGCTCAGTCGTCGCTATTGGCAGCCGTTGGTACATCTTTTACAATCTGAATATCAATGTTTAATTTACGATGCTAGAGGCTTTGGGGAGTCTCAACTAAACCATTTAGCTGAATCTCCGTCAATTGTCACTCTTCAGCATTCTACTGTTACTGCGGGTGAGTTGTTAGACCCTAAAAAATATAGTTTGAGAGCTTATGCAGAAGATCTCGGTTATTTACTGGAAAGTTTGTCAATTAAACATGCCTGGGTAATAGGACATTCATTGGGAGGAAGTGTCGCCTTGTGGGCAGCCGAACTTTATCCTGAAGTAGTTAAGGGGGTAGTTTGTCTTAATGCGGGTGGCGGTATTTATCTTAAGGAAGAATTTGAGCGTTTCCGCAATGCAGGTCAACAGCTAGTTAAATTTCGCCCACGCTGGCTGTCTTATGTTCCTTTTCTTAACTTAATATTTTCTCGGATGATGGTGGCACGTCCTCTCCCGCTGGAATGGGGTCGTCAAAGAGTGCTGGATTTTATTCAGGCTGATGAACAAGCTGCGATGGGGGCATTACTCGAATCTACTACCGAGACTGAAGTACATTTATTACCTCAGTTAGTTTCTCGTTTACAACAACCAGTTTATTTTATTGCTGGCGATCGCGATCGCGTGATGGAAATTAAGTATGTCAAGCATCTTGCCAGTTTTCACAGTTTATTTGCTTCGGAGGATAGCAATGTCTTTCAAATTGATAATTGCGGTCACTTGGGTATGATTGAAGCACCTGATGAAGTGGCATCTATTGTCCAGGGAATTTTAAGTAAATATCAAAATTGACTGGAGAAAATAGGAAATAGGAAATAGGAAATAGGAAATTAAGATTTAGATTTGGTTTTGATCTTTTGTGTGGTGGCTACCAAAATACTAATTATTTCGTTTAATTCTTGAAGAAGCAAGTCGAATTTTTGCTTTGAAATAACATCTGATTCAATCATTATCTTAATCCAGTGAATGCTGGAGCATTCCGACAGCTTCGCTGGCGATTTGGCTGCGCCAAATGTTTCACTGGCTTCTTTTAAGGCGATATAGTATTTTGAAAGATAATCGGCTGTTGACTGAGCGAATCTAGCCTCTGCGCAGTTCGCACCAATGCTCGTACCGCTTCTAAGAAATTGTTTTGACAAAACTTTTGCTGCGTCATCAAAATGCCTTTTATTTAACTCACAATAAGCTTTAATTACTCGAACTCCAAAAGCTCTAGTTCTGTCTTGTATATAGGTATTATTATTCATCCGAATCATCGAATTATAGTCAAAGCAATTCTACAGGAAATAGGTTGTATAACTTCCTATTTCCTATTTCCTACTTCCTATTTCTATTTATAAGCCGCCATTCCTGTACAAGAACAGATCAAGTTGCGATCGCCATAGGCATTATTGATTCTACCTACAGTAGTCCAGAATTTGTGTTCTTTAGTCCAGGGTGCTGGATAAGCTGCCTGCTCACGGCTATAGGGATGCGACCAGTCGCCACAGATAATTGATTCTGCTGTATGAGGGGCATTTTTGAGCGGATTATCTTCGGGGTCAATCGAACCATCGGCGATCGCTTGTGCTTCTTGATAGATCGCTAGCATGGCATCACAATAGCGGTCTAGTTGCTCTTTGGATTCGCTTTCGGTAGGTTCAATCATGACCGTACCAATTACGGGCCAAGATACTGTAGGCGCATGGAAACCAAAGTCCATTAGTCTTTTGGCTACGTCGTCTACTTCTACCCGCGCCATTTTTTTCAAGGGACGCAAATCGATAATACATTCGTGAGCGACAAAACCTGATTCTCCTTTAAACAGTACCGAGTAACAGGGTTCAAGACGTTTTGCCATATAATTAGCGTTGAGAATGGCAACTTTAGTCGCTTGAGTTAAACCAGCCTCTCCCATCATGGCAATATACATCCAGGAGATCACCAGAATACTGGCACTTCCCCAGGGTGCAGCGGAAATAGCGCCAATTGGTTGAGCATCTTTTGGTGTGCTAGGGGTAGCAGGTAAAAAGGGTACTAAATGAGGCATTACACCAATCGGGCCTACTCCTGGCCCACCGCCACCGTGGGGAATACAGAAGGTTTTATGTAGATTTAAATGACAGACATCTGCACCAAAGTCTCCAGGACGACATAAGCCAACTTGAGCATTCATGTTTGCCCCGTCCATGTAAACCTGTCCGTCATATTGATGCACGATCGCACAGATGCTTTTGATTTCTGCTTCAAATACTCCATGAGTTGAAGGATAAGTCACCATCAAGGCTGATAACTTGTCTTTGTGTTTCTCGGCTTTAGCCTGGAGGTCTTTCAGGTCGATATTGCCATCGCGATCGCATTTTACTGCTACAACTTTCATCCCACACATTACGGCACTGGCAGGGTTTGTCCCGTGAGCGGATTCGGGAATCAGACAGACATTGCGGTGTCCTTCTCCTCTGGAAAGATGATATTGGCGGATGACCTGTAGTCCTGCATACTCTCCTTGTGAGCCAGCATTGGGCTGTAAGGAGATCCCAGCAAAACCTGTAATTTCTCCCAGCCATGTTTCCAGCTCATTAAAGAGCTTTTGATAACCCTGAGTTTGCTCTAAAGGCGCAAAGGGATGAATATTGCCAAATTCCGCCCAAGTTACGGGAATCATTTCTGCTGTGGCGTTAAGCTTCATCGTACATGAACCCAAAGGAATCATCGAGGTAGTTAGAGATAAGTCCTTGGTTTCTAGCTGATGTAAATAGCGTAGTAGTTCTGTTTCCGAATGATAGCGGTTAAATACCTCGTCGGTTAAATACGAGCTGGTGCGTAGCTGTTCTGGTTTAATTGTTACGGACTGAGCATCGATTAATTCACAATCAAAAGGTAAATCCTGACTGCCAGCAAAGATCCGCCAAAGATCGACCAAGTCTTGCTCGGTAGTGGTTTCATCTAGGGAAATACCGATCGCATTGGTATCAAGCCAGCGTAAATTGATGTGATTACTCGCTGCAATTTGCACCAGATCTGCTGCGCTGTTTTCCCCTGTATTGACCCTAATGGTATCAAAGAAAGACTGGTTGGTAACTTCATAACCTAATTGCCTTAAACCTGTAGCTAAAGTAGCCGTGAGTAGATGAATTCTGGTGGCGATCGCCTTAATTCCCGCAGCACCGTGATACACTCCATACATTGAGGCGATTACTGCTAATAAAACTTGAGCGGTACAGATGTTACTGGTAGCTTTTTCTCGGCGGATATGTTGCTCTCTGGTCTGTAGTGCT
The DNA here is from genome assembly GCA_019359095.1 of Pleurocapsa minor HA4230-MV1. NCBI lineage: Bacteria > Bacillati > Cyanobacteriota > Cyanophyceae > Pleurocapsales > Pleurocapsaceae > Pleurocapsa > Pleurocapsa minor. The sequence continues at coordinate 303,723 of JAHHHZ010000011.1, forward strand.
AAACGTAATGCAGGCTTGCCGTGTACGTCTTGAGAAACCCCGACAATACGACCAGGTACTTGACGCTGATATTTTTCTTTAGTCGCAAAATAGGCTGCATGCGGCCCTCCATAACCCAAGGGAACACCAAATCTTTGAGTGCTGCCGACAGCGATATCTGCGCCAAATTCTCCAGGAGGAGTCAATAGTGTCAGACTGAGAATATCTGCTGCTACGGTGGCTAATGCGCCAGCTTCATGAACCTGTTCGATAAAAGAACCATAGTCATTGATTGTGCCATCTGTAGCAGGATACTGAAGTAAAGCACCAAAAATCGGCGTAGAAAAGTCAAAATTAGTGTAATTATCAATTATCACCTGAATACCTAGAGGTAAGGCGCGAGTTTTAACGACCTCGATAGTTTGAGGATGGCAACCTGCATCAATAAAGAAAGCATTAGCTTTAGTTTTGCACGCTCCATAACTCAGGCTCATGGCTTCAGCGGCGGCTGTCCCTTCATCCAGCAAAGAAGAGTTGGCAATTTCTAAACCAGTCAAGTCCACAATCATCGTCTGATAATTGAGTAGTGCTTCTAGTCTTCCTTGGGCAATTTCCGCCTGGTAGGGAGTGTAGGAAGTGTACCAGCCAGGATTTTCTAAAACGTTACGTAAAATTACCGCAGGAGTAATGCAGTTAGAGTAACCCCTGCCAATAAAAGAACGGTATACTTGATTTTGCTTGGCGATCGCTTTTAACCTAGCTAAAGCAGCAGACTCACTTTGGGCAACTGGCAACTGTAATGGTTTATTAAGGCGAATTGCTGCGGGGACAGTTTGTTCAATCAGCGCGTCTAAACTATCAACCCCCAATATTTGCAGCATCTGGTTAATTTGCTGCTCATTTACACCAATATGCCGTTGAGCAAAAATAGCAGTAGATTGGTTTACAGCACTTTGAGCGCTCGAATTTACTGAACCTGTAGCAATTTGAGATTCTGCTGCCAAATTTAAGTTAACCATACAAGCTTTAAAATTAGATTTTTAGATAAAAAAAGGGTGGCTTATTGCCAATAAGTTAGCTCAACCACTATTAACAACGATTTGTAATAAATAGTAACAAACTCTACTCATTTTAAGGAGTAGCCAATTTGTCAATAATTCAAATATTTATTGCCGTGCTACTGAAAACATACAGTTTATTCTTCCACTCCTTCTACCTGAGCGCGATATTCAGCAGCAGAAAGGGCATCTTCCAGTTCAGCGTCAGGATCGTCAACTTTGACCTTGATTAACCAACCTTCGCCATAGGGATCTTGGGCAAGGGTTTCTGGAGCATCAATGGCGACTTCGTTGCGCTCTACAACTGTCCCTGAAACGGGAGGATATAAATCTTCAACTGCCTTAACAGATTCGATAGTGCCGATAGTTTCGCCAACTTCCACTGCATCACCAACTTCAGGAAGCTCTAGAAAAACGACATCTCCTAACTGATCGAGAGCAAAAGCACTAACTCCAATGGTGGCAACTTCGCCATCAAAACGAACATATTCGTGACTATCTAGATATTTTAAGTCTTCTGGATATTCTATCTCCATAATTACCCTTCTAATCGTAAGCAAAGACTAGTTTACAACGAATAATCTAATATTTCCTCCTTCCGCTTGAAGCTAGCAAAACTAAAAACCCTGTTGGGAGTAAAACGAGCAAAATAATTTACCAAAAAAGCTTTGAGCTTTTAGTTATTAGCTTTTAGCTCTAAAGATTACCTCAGTAAACAGCTATAGCAATCCTAAATGAAATGAGAAATTTCTACTACCTAAAAACCAATCAATGTAGTTTCATGAATCAAATAGGACTGCTATAGGTAGCTAATAGCTGATAGCTCCAAAAGTAGCCCTTTATAATCCTCTCGATATTTGCCAGTATTTTTGCACCAACTGATAGCGGAAAGTATACATACTGCCTGAAAGATTATCTTCTTGCACGAGATAATAGTCTTTGAGCAACAGGCGTAAAACTGTGCGCGCCATTTCCTTATCTTTGGTTTCGGGTTCACTTTTGAGATATTGCCAAAGTCGCGAAAAAGAAGTGGCAGGATTGATCGATAGGATATCTAAAATTTCTAAGGCGTAAGGTTTTTGCTCTTCACTGTAGTAGTTGTCGATCCGCTCACGATAGTGATCCATTTTCCAGAGATTTAATGAGCTACGCAGACATTCATTGACCGTTCTGGCAATAACTTCTGAGTCAATTTCGCTCTCTACAGCTTTAAATTGATTGATTAAGTGATGGATGTAAAAAGGAATACAGTCGGCAGCCAAGGCTATATTCTCAGCAGTTTGCTGTAAATCAACTACAGGTATGTCTTCCCCTTGCAACAGATTAATAGTCAGTTGAGTCGCTTCCTCCAGGGATAATGGTTGTCCCTCAATCGGATACATATCGTTAGTCGGATCGTTGCTATAACCTGCTTTCTGAAGGTTTTTAATAATATGGTGCAACCCAATTGAGCCAGAAAATACCATCCGCACATCGGGATAAGTTTGACGGAGCGATCGCAAACTATCTAAAATTTCCATAGCTGTTTCGTCGCTAAAGTTGCCCAACATATGCGGCATCTCATCCCAAATTAAGACAATTTGTTTGTCTTGGAGAGTAACTAAATCTTCAATAGTTTTAGTCAAGAGAATTTTCCAATGTTCGGCTGCTACTTCAGGAAATTGATAGCCGTCAAAGTAACTTCCTGTTAGTTGACTCAGATATTCTCGGACTCTTCTGGCTGTACCAACATCCCTCAAATATGTCTCGGTATCTTGCCAAACTGCTTCGACAAATTCAATCGGTGTTCTAATTCCTTCTAAGTCTCGATAGATTGGCAGCATATCGGCTTTGGCTTCAGCCGTCATTTTCTTGAGGATGCTGCTTTTCCCAATTCTGCGCTCACCGCTAAAAATTAGACTTTGCTGTTGCAGATGTGACCAAAGACGCTCAATTAACTCTTCTCTGCCGACAATTTCATCTGGAGCAATTTGTCCCCCTGGATTGGCTTTAAAATCTTCTCGTTTAAACTTAAAGCTCTCAATTTGATCGTTCCATTCTCTTTCTGGTTGAGAAGCGCTATTCCAGTCGAGATTTAATTCTTGACACAGGCGAATGAAGGTATTTAGAGCTACAGGCTTACAGTTGATAAATTTAGAAACTGAAGAACGGGATACTTCTAGACGTTCGGCAAGAGAACGTTGAGTTAATTGCTTGATTGCTAGAGATTCTTCGACTTTCGGTATCCATTCGCTGTTTAACTGTAAGGAGCTACGTACCATATTGCTTTGATATTGCTTTGCTAGTCTTGTCAAGATAACCGCAGAAATTGAGCTTGGGGGATGCGTGGGCTGACCGCGCATATCCAACCATGCTGTTGAGACTGTATTAAGCTATCACAACTAATGTTAATAAATTGAAATTGTTGAAAATCGTTGCTTTAAGCCTCGATCGCGAGCTAGAAAAAATGGCGATCGCCAAGATAAAAATGCGATCGCCATCTCATACTAAATCCGATTCTCAACAATAACTTTGTGGTAAACAGTTTAATTCCGCTGAAACTTTATTACCCATTACCCATTACCCATTGGTGACAAGTTAAGGGACTACGTTGTTTGTCAATCGTTTTTAGCTTCTAGCTTCTAGCCTCTAGCTTTTGAGGGATTTTGAAGGAAAGCTTCTTCAAAGAGTGGCGAGCGCGAATTTAGTCTAGCTTTAATCCATATTTTAGTTGTCAGCAATTCAATCGTTACTTGTTACTTGTTACTCGTTACTCGTTACTCAGTTGACAACTAGCTCTTTTGCTTAACTTGTCACCAATGCCTATTACCCATTACCTTTGCTCAACTTTTAAATGTTGTATCCCAACAGGATTTAAGAAGCTTCTTTTTTAGCAGTAGTTTTTTTCTTAGCTGTAGTAGTTTTCTTTTTCGTGGTGCTAGTCTTTTTCTTAGCTGTGGTAGTTTTCTTTTTCGTGGTGCTAGTCTTTTTCGTTGCTGCTTTTTCGTCCAACAACTCCAACGCTTTTTCTAAAGTTATTTCTTCTACAGTTTCCCCTTCAGGTAAGCCGACGTTAATCTTGCCATACTTGATATAGTTACCGTAAGGCCCTTGATAGATGTTAATTGGCTCTTTATCCCCTGGATGCACACCTAATTCCCGTAAAGGAGTCTTTTTGCTGCCACCACGACCACGTTTAGGTTGTGCCAGTAGTTCCAAAGCACGTTCCAGGGTAACAGTCAGCACATCATCTTCTGCTTTAAGCGATCGGTAGTCTCGCTGTAATTTGGTGTCCTCTGGGCCTTTAAACTCGTGAACTACATAAGGGCCAAAACGACCGAGAGCAGCTTTGATTTTCCCTTCTGTTGCAGGGTGCTGTCCCAATAGGCGGGGTAGAGATAATAACCCAACTGCCATTTCTAAAGTCACATCATCTTTAGTGGCATCAGTTTTACTATCCTTTTTCGGGATCGAACTCATTTTGGGCTTAGGATTCTCTTCAGTTTTATCCCCCAACTGGACGTAAGGGCCATACTTACCGACCTTGAAGTAGATTGGTTCCCCAGTTTCAGGGTGAAGACCAACTTTTTCGGGCCCTTCTTTTTTCTGGCGAATTAAAGCTTCAATTTGCTCTGGATTGAGATCCGCTGGAGTCAAATCGTCGGGAATGGATACCTTGATAACTTCGCTGGTTCCATCTTCGGCAATTATTTCGATGTATGGGCCATATTTACCAATACGGACGATCGCATCCAGATTTTCTAGATGAATTGTCTTGGCGATCGCTGGTTCGATCTCTTCTGTTTTGACATCAATTTGGGTTTTTAGACCTGTTTCTCCCTGATAGAACTTTTTGAGGTAGGGAATCCATTCTGCACCACCACGGGCAATTTCATCTAGAGTCTGCTCCATTTTGGAAGTAAACTCGGTGTTGACCAAATCGGGAAAGTGTTCTTCCAACAGCGCCGTCACGGCAAAGGCAGTAAAGGTGGGAATTAAAGCTTTACCCCGCATTTGAACATAACCGCGATCGACAATCGTTCCCATGACGGTAGCATAGGTACTTGGACGACCAATACCTTCTTTTTCTAAAGTTTTAACCAAAGATGCTTCGGTGTATCTAGCAGGGGGTTGGGTTTCATGTCCAATGGCTTCTAATTCTTTACATTCAGGCTTGTCTCCCTTTTTAAGAGGAGGTAGAGGAACGGCTTGATCTTCTAAAGCGACATCAGGATTATCTGAACCCTCGACATAGGCGCGGAAGAAACCAGGAAAATCAATTTTTTTACCGTTGGCGCGGAATACAGCATTGTCCACCGTGACATCAACGGCAATTTGGGTCAAGCGCGCATCTGCCATTTGACAGGCGACAGTACGCTTCCAAATTAGGTCGTAAAGCTTAAATTCCCGATCTTTGAGCTTGGTTTCGCTGGGAGTACGAAAAGACTCTCCCGCAGGACGGATGGCTTCGTGGGCTTCCTGTGCGCCCTTACTGCTAGTGCTGTATTGACGAGGCTTAGAGCTAAGATATTCCTTACCATATTTCTGCTCAATACATTCCCGTGCAGCGGCGATCGCCTGTTGGGACAAATGTACTGAATCGGTTCGCATATAGGTAATAAAGCCTTTTTCATAGAGCTTTTGGGCTACGCTCATGGTTTCCCTGGCAGATAGACCTAATTTACGATTGGAGTCAATCTGTAGGGTGGAAGTGGTAAAAGGAGCATAAGGCTTACGCTTAGAAGCCTTTTCTTCTCGATTAGTTACTGTCCAAGTCTGGTCGATCACTCGCTCTTTGAGCTTGTTGGCTTCTGTCTCATTCAGCAGCACCACATCTCGACCTTCGGCGATCTTGCCTGTATCAGGGTCGAAGTCGCTACCCGTGGCTAATCTCTTGCCATCTAAAGTAATTAGTTTGGCTTCAAACGGCTCTTTATTCTGTTCCAAATCTGCTTTGAGATCCCAATAACCTCCAGACTGAAACGCCCGACGTTCTCTTTCCCTGAGAACAGTTAAGCGCACTGCTACCGATTGAACTCGTCCTGCGGATAAACCCCAAGAAATCTTTTTCCACAATAGAGGGGAAACAGTATAACCTACCAGGCGGTCTAAAATACGGCGTGTTTCTTGAGCGTGTACGAGATCTTGATCCACCTCACGACAGTCTAGTAAAGCTTTTTGAATTGCCTCTTTGGTAATCTCATGAAATACCATGCGTTTGACTGGCACTTTAGGCTTCAAAATCTCCAATAAATGCCAGCTAATGCTTTCCCCTTCACGATCTTCATCCGTCGCCAGAATTAGCTCGTCTGCGTTTTTCAGGGCGGTCTTTAATTCTTTAACTACCTTCTTTTTCTTATCAGGCACAACGTAGATCGGTTGGAACTCATCTTCGATGTTGATGCCTAAAGTAGCCCACTTCTTATCTTTAAAGGCAGGAGGAATCTCTTTGGCTGAGGGGGGCAAATCTCGGACATGACCCATTGATGCCTCAACCTGATAGCCAGAGGGCAGATAATTACGAATAGTACGCGCTTTGGTAGGAGACTCGACAATAACTAATGTTGACATATGAGATGGGATTAACGCAGTAAGATAGCTGGGATGAATTTTCTCTAGAGATTTTTTTGATCTATTTTTCTAATCTATAGTTATATTCCCTTAAACGACAAATATCTTTGTTGATTGATTGCAGAGCAGAATTGGTGAATCAATTAGCCTACTCAGCTTTAGCCTGGTTTTTACCATAACCTAAATTAACCTCTAGTTAATCTTCCGTTTGTTAAATAGCCAAAACATAATAAGCTGAAACAGGATCGGGATAGAGAGTTACAATCCTTTGTATAGCTCCTACAGCAATTTTTCAACTGTATTTATATCTGACTGTATCTAAATCTATGGATTTTTCTAGCACTGTAGCCTCTCAGCTTCATGCAGCGACAATTGTACCCGAAGGTATTGTGACCGTGACGCTCATAGCTGTTCTCATTGGCGATTTAATCTTTGGGCGTAGCTCCTCCCGCTGGTTGCCCTATCTAGCTATCTTCGGATTATTCAATACCCTTGTAGCTCTCTTTTTTCAATGGAGTAATCCCAATGCGATCGCTTTTTTGGGATCGTTTAATGGAGATAATCTTAGCATTGTCTTTCGGGGCATAGTTGCCCTCTCGGCACTGGTTACAATTCCCATGTCTATTCGCTATATTCAGCAATCGGGAACATCTTTGGCAGAATTTATTGCCATTATGCTCACCGCTACTCTAGGAGGTATGTTCCTCTGTGGAGCGAATGAGTTAACGATGGTGTTTATCTCTCTAGAAATGTTGAGTATTTCTTCCTACTTGATGACGGGCTACATGAAGCGCGATCCCCGTTCTAATGAAGCTGCCCTCAAGTACCTACTAATTGGAGCTTCTAGCTCGGCAATCTTCCTGTATGGCATGTCTTTACTTTATGGTTTGTCGGGAGGAGAAACAAATCTTAACAGTATCTCCGCTAAGGTCACGGCTGTTAATGGTGTAGAGTCTCTTGGTTTAGCTATCTCTTTGGTATTTATCATTGCGGGTATTGCCTTTAAGATCTCGGCTGTTCCTTTCCACCAGTGGACACCAGATGTTTACGAAGGTTCTCCCACTCCTGTAGTTGCTTTCCTCTCTGTTGGCTCAAAAGCTGCGGGTTTTGCCCTGGCAATCCGTCTCTTGACCACTGCCTTTGGTTCACTTACCGAACAGTGGCACTTTATTTTTACCGCCCTAGCAATTCTCAGTATGGTATTGGGTAACGTAGTAGCCCTCGCCCAAACCAGTATTAAGCGGATGTTGGCTTATTCTTCCATCGCCCAAGCTGGGTTTGTGATGATTGGTTTAATTGCAGGGACAGATAATGGCTATTCCAGCATGATCTTCTATCTGTTTATTTACTTATTTATGAACTTAGGAGCGTTTAGCTGTATTATTCTCTTCTCTCTACGTACGGGAACAGATCAAATTAGTGAATACGCGGGCTTATATCAAAAAGATCCCTTGCTTACCCTGTGTTTAAGTATTTGTTTGCTTTCTCTCGGTGGTATTCCTCCCATGGCTGGCTTCTTCGGCAAAATTTACCTATTTTGGGCAGGTTGGCAAGCTGGACTATATGGACTCGTATTACTTGGCTTAATCACCAGTGTCATCTCAATTTACTACTACATTCGAGTGGTCAAAATGATGGTAGTCAAAGAACCCCAAGAAATGTCTGAATCCGTCAAAAACTACCCCAAAATCAACTGGAAGCTTCCAGGAATGCGTCCTCTACAGGTAGGAATTGTCGCTTCAGCAATTATTACTTCTCTGGCTGGAATTTTATCCAATCCCCTGTTTACTTTAAGTGCTAGTTCAGTTGCCAGTACGCCGATTCTACACTCGACTGTCATCACTCAGGAAATACCCAAAACTACAATTCAAGTTTCCACAATCGACGATTTAATCAATTAATAAATTAAGCTAAAAGATTTAATCTAATGAGGCTCGCTGCGGTGAGCTTTTTTTGTCGGCAAGTAGCATGATCAGTAATCAGTAATCACTGTGCTAATTTTTTCAAAGCAGAAAGAGCATGAAGTTGGACTTTGCGATCGCTATCTGTGGCAAGTTGTTCTAAGACTGGGATAGCAGAGCGATCGCCTAATTCACCCAAAGAAGTGGCTAAGGCTTGTCTAATGGAGGCTGACAATGATTGTTGCCGTTGCCAAAAAGCGATTAATACCTGAGCTGACTGATGCTTTAGTTCTAACGTACCATTTCGCCCCAAAATGATAATAATCTCCTGGATAATTAGTTCACTGGAGTTGGTTAGAGCCTGTTCTAGATAAGTGATTCCTGAACTAAGTTTGCTCCAGCCTAAAGCTTTGACTAAATCTAATTTGAGGGCTACAGGCGTAGTATCGACTTGCAATACTTCAAACAGAGCAGTAGTAGCGTTTGGTTGCTGCATTCTGCCTAAAGAAATTGCTGCTTGGCTACAAACTTCGAGGTTTAAATCGTAGAGTAGAGGTTGTAGGTGTTTAACCAAGTCCATTGATTGACAGAGATCGGGACGAAAACCTAGAGCGATCGCCGCTTCTTTTCTAACTGTACTGGCTCGATCTTGCAAGGCGGTAATCAATACAGGCGGGATACGGCGATCGTGGAAGCTACCTAAAGCATTAATAGCAATGGCGCGTAATTCTGCCTTCTCGTGAGTGGTGATGGTTAACAGTGGCGAAATAGTCGAGGCAGAACGAATGTAAGATAAAGCATTAGTTGCCAAAAAACAATATTTTGGCTCTGATAATAAATCTACTAAAGCATCAATAGCGCGATCGCCAATTTGAATTAAAGTTTTGCCAGCGATAGTAATTAATTCATTGTCGTTAGATTGCTGTAGTAGCTGCACTAAAGTTAAGACAACTGACTGTTCGGGAAAATTGCCGAGAATTTGACAGATAAACCAACGTACTTCTGCTTCTACTGTTTCATCTAAAGCTAAAGTATTGAGGGGTGTAATTATTTTGTGACCCAAGAGGGGAAAAAGTTTAGTAATTGACCATTTATGCTGAAAATCGGCTTTAATTAACATTTCTAAGGCAATATTAAAGACCGTCTGCCAATCCTCTGGGTTTAAAACTAACTGCTTATGATTGGCAGATTTACTTTGTGGTAGTTGTTGAAGCTGATTGCTTACCTCTAACCAATTTTGTGTTTGTGCTGCCTTGAGTGCCTGTTCCAATATTACTTTAACCAAAGATTGATTCGCTGCTGTTTCTGGTTTAATATAAGTCACGCGATCGCTATCACCATCAATAAAATTATAAATTGCTCAAAAAAAATAGTTTTCAAAACTTTAATCTAGTTTTAATTATTATTTGATTTTCAACTCATACTGGTAGCATAAAGCACCAATAACTTTGCAGATGTAGAGTGGGAATGGAATCAATGCAAATCGATCATAGTAAAGCCTGATTTTGTCTAGAACAAATAATATTTAGTTAATGAGCAACTTTCAAACCATCGTCGTTAAAATTGGCACTTCTAGTCTGACGCAACCGACAGGGCAAATTGCGATCGCCACTATTGCTTCTTTGGTCGAAACTTTAAGTTATTTACGCTCTCAGGGACACAGAGTTGTCTTAGTTTCCTCTGGTGCTGTGGGTATTGGCTGTGCCAGACTAAATTTAGCGGAAAGACCGCGAAAAATGGCTTTAAAACAGGCTGTAGCAGCAGTTGGACAGGGACGTTTAATGCGCATCTACGACGATCTGTTTAGTAATTTACAACAGGCGATCGCTCAGGTGTTATTAACCAGGCGGGAATTAGTTGAACGCAACACCTATGTCAATGTCTCCAATACTTTTCGAGAACTACTAGACTTAGGGGTAATTCCCATCGTCAACGAAAACGATACCGTGGCAGTAGACGAACTAAAATTTGGTGATAACGATACCCTTTCGGCTTTAGTTGCGAGCTTAGTTAAAGCAGACTGGTTATTTCTCTTAACTGATGTAGATCGCATGTATTCGGCCGATCCCAAAACTTTTCCCCATGCTCAACCAATTAAACTAGTAAGTAGTGACGAGCTTAATCAACTTCAGGTTGATGCAGGATCTAGTGGTTCACAGTGGGGTACTGGCGGTATGGCAACTAAACTTGCCGCAGCACGTATTGCTACAAGCACGGGAGTTAGAACCGTGATTACTCAGGGGAAAGAGCCACAAAATATTTTAGAGATCTTGCAAGGCAAAGATTTAGGAACTCAGTTTGAACCCCAACCCCAGACTGATAATGCACGCAAACGCTGGATTAGCTACGGTTTGATTCCGATGGGTAAGCTCTATTTAGATAGTGGTGCAGTCAAAGCTATCATCAGTAAAGGAAAATCCTTGCTTCCTGCGGGAATCGTGGCGGTTGAAGGAGAATTTTCAGCCACCGATGCGGTGCTGCTGTGTAACCAAGAAGGTATTGAATTAGGTCGAGGTTTGGTTAACTATAACAATAGTGAAATTGAACAAATCAAAGGACATCATTCAACCAAGATTGCAGCAATCTTAGGTTACGACAGCGTAGATACAGTAGTGCATCGTAATAATTTGGTGATGAAAGAGAATATTTAATCCGACTGAGGTAAATATGACTATTAAAGTTTACGGTATTCCTAATTGTGGGACTTGTAAAAAAGCGATCGCCTGGCTACAGGAAAATAATCTGGAATATGAATTTATTAATACTAAAGATCATCCTCCCGATCGAAAAATGATTACTAGTTGGGTCAAAGCATTAGGTAGTAAAGCAATGCGCAATACTTCAGGGAAATCTTATCGCGCTTTAGGCGAATCACGAAACACCTTTAGCGATCGAGAGTGGATCGATCTTTTTGCTCAAGATGCTATGTTGCTTAAACGACCTTTGTTTACTAAAGATAATCAGGCGGTATTAGTTGGGTTTAAAGCCTCGCCAGCAGAATTAAAAGAGAAATTAAGCTGATGAAAAATAATTAAAAATGATTGAAGCCGTAATTTTTGATCTCGATGGCTTATTAATCGATTCTGAACCTCTGTGGCAAGAAGCAGAGATCCTGGTATTTAAACAAGTAAATTTGCTGCTGACTAGTGAACTATGTCGGCAAACTCAAGGTTTAAGAATAGATGAAGTAGTAGACTATTGGTATCGTCAATATCCTTGGACTAATTTAAGCAAGCTGGAAGTTGAAAAGCTAATTGTGAGCAAAGTAATCGAATTAATTCACCTCAAGGGTCAACCCCTTCCAGGAGTCCATCAGGCAATCGCTTTCGTCAAAAACCAGAATGTCAAAATTGCTTTAGCTTCTTCTTCAGCATTAAAAATTATTCAAGCTGCTTTACAAAAGCTCAATTTAACCGAAGTGTTTGCCGAGATCTATTCAGCAGAATTTGAAGTTTTAGGCAAACCTCACCCAGGAGTCTACTTAACTACTGCCCAGAAATTGAATGTTCCTCCTCAATCTTGTCTGGCTTTAGAAGACTCGTTAAACGGCGTATTAGCTGCCAAAGCTGCCGACATGAAGTGTATCGCTATTCCCGAAGCAATACAGCAGAAGAATCCCCAGTTGGCGATCGCCGATCTAATCTTAAAATCTTTAGAAGAATTAAATCAGCCAGTCTGGAATAGTCTCAATTAACTTACCTAACTCACCTGAGTCTTTAATTCCTGCAAAACCTTCTCAGCATGAGCTTTGACTCGAACTTTGTCCCAAACTTGAACAATTTTGCGATCGGGGGAAATTAAAAAAGTAGAACGCACGACTCCCATATATTCTTTGCCCATGAATTTCTTTAAGCGCCATGCACCATAAGCCTCAATCACGACATGCTGAGGATCGCTTAATAGCTTTAAAGATAAATCTTGCTTATCAATAAACTTACAGTGAGACTGGGGGGAATCTGGACTCACACCGAGAATATCCGCCCCTAGTTCCTGGAAAGCTTGGGCATAGGCGGTAAAATCCTTCGCTTCGGTAGTGCAACCAGGAGTATTGTCCTTGGGATAAAAATATAGCACTAACCACCGTCCTGAATAATCTGCCAGGCTAACAACTAAGTCATGTTGATCTTTGGCGGAGAAATCTGAGGCTGTCTGTCCAACTTGAGGCATATCTGTCATGGTAATAAAAGTTCAAGTTATTAATAAATTTTTTGGTTTGATGGGGGAGATCTAGCCAAGCTGTCACCAGGGGCAATCTAGGCTAAAACTGCTTATTATGTAACATAATATTACGATGGTGCCGTTAAAACATTAAAACGTCATATACTTATGGTGTCATTTTCATAATGATTCTTATTATCACAACATAATGTGGGAAGGAACATGACTCTTGCATCTAATTATAGACAAACCGATTATGGTAAAACGGTTGTTGAAGCAGTAAGTACATCTGGTGCTTCTGCTGCTTTGGCTCATACAGCGGTACACGCGGGTATAGCCACAGGAATCATACATACCACTGCTGCTACTGCTGCTACTGCTGGTGGTACTTTTCTTGGTACAGCCTGTATTGCTGCCTGCGCTCCAGTGGCTCTTACTGGTGCTTTAATTGGTGGAGGAATATATTTGATAGCTAAAGCATGTGAATAATTTCTAACTAAAAAATGAAATTATTTATTTATATGCTATGTGAAAAATCGCTTCTAGTAAGAGCGGTTTTTTTTCGTTCAAAAAGTATTACTAACTAATTAGTGGGACTAAAACTAACGAAGAAGTTATGCGAGGTAGTAAGCGAAAATATTGCAGCTTTTAGTGTTTGAGATAGTTAAAATTGCTTTTAAAGCATAATCGCTATAATCTATGCAGCACAAGTAATCCAGGAATTTAGCTCTTTTCCAAAAAATTCCTAATTTTGCAGAGATTAGCCAAAGACTGCAAAAATTATCATCTTCGGTCATCGCTAAAATCTGATTTGTAAACCCTTACACAGCAATCGTTTCAAGCTAGATTGCCCCTGGTGACATCCTGGCTAATTTTAGCTCTTGATCTGATGATTTTTTTCCGTAGAAATAACTAAGAGTTCCCATAATTAATGAAAACAAAATTTTAGTAAAAATACGGTTGTGCTTCAGCTTTTTTGAAGAGATGATTAATTTTAGAGTTAAATAAATAATAAAAATATTTCCTGATGAAGCCAAGGTATCACTTCACCTCTAGCTAATCATATCTAGTCTTGCTCCAGAACCCAGTTATACAACTGGGTTTTTTTCTGACTTTTTAAAAGCTCTAAGCTCTAAGCCTGGTTAACCGCGAAGCGAGTTTAAATTACATCAAGTTCGCGTAATTAGTTGGAATAAAGCTGTCCCTAATTCCCTAATTCCCCAAATACTTACAAGTACTTAACTGTTCAACCGAACCTAATATTTTACTCAGCATTGCCGCCAATAGTCACATCTTTGATTCTGAGACTAGGCCCTCCGCAACCAACGGCTAGTCCTGACTGCCCTCCTTTACCACAACCGCCTGACTCATCCCAATAAAAATCATCGCCGATCGCTTCAATATTTGCCAGGGTTTTAAATACATTGCCTGAAAGAGTTACATCCTTAACGGGTTCGGCTAATTCACCTTGCCAAATCATCCAAGCTTCCCCAGCGCTAAAGGTAAACATTTCGCCGTTAGTCATTCCTCCTAGCCAGTTACGAGCATATACACCCTCACTAACATCTTTGATTAAATCTTTTACAGGAGTTTTTCCTCTGGCAATCCAGGTATTAGTCATGCGCACAATGGGAGAATGATGATAATCTAAACAGCGAGCATTACCTGTCGGGGCTTCTTCTAACTTGCCCGCTGTTTCTCGCGAATGGAGTCTACCAACCAAAACACCATCTTTAATTAACTGGGTAGTAGTGGCGGGAGTCCCCTCGTCATCATAGAAGTAGCTACCGCGATGAACATAATTATCTTCTGAGGCAATTGGGGCAGCACCATCAAAAATCTGTAGCTCTGGTGAGCCAAAACGCTTACCCATACTCATCACTTCTAATAAGTCGGGGTTTTCATAAGCCATATCTGCTTCCGATAGATGTCCAAAAGCTTCGTGGACAAATAATCCAGTTAAAATTGGATCGATCACGACGGTGTAGATATCACCCTTAATTTTGGGTAAAGATAGAGCATCAACCGCTCTTTGTGCAGCGCCAATTACCTGTCGATCTAAATTCGTCAAATCTTCATAAGCCTGACGAGAGCCTGTAGTTTCCCTTCCTGTTTGAATCGCATCATCTTTTCTCGCTGTTGCCGAAAAGCGCATTTCCATATCTGACCAGGATTGTTCAATTAAACTACCTTCAGAAGTTGCCAGAATTATCCTTTGAGAGCTATCGCCATAGCTAACGGTAGTAGTGGTCAGACAGTCATGATAACCACGCAGAATCTGATCATAGCGATCGCACAAGGCTTTTTTATCGGCTAAAGAGATATTCCTGGGATCGCTTCCCTTCAAGGGGACATGGCAAATCGTTTGAATTGGCTCAACGGTTGCAAGGATTGTTTCTGAATCGCCAACTATTTTAGCAGCAGCGATCGCTTCTTCAATTCTCTCAACCAAACTGCTCAAGTCGTCAAACGCCGAAAATCCCCAGCCTCCACGGTAACAAGCTCTCACCTGTCCACCCAAAGCGATGCTCTCACTGAGAGTTTCAATCTTACTCTGACGCAAGAAAATATTGGTTTCTGCTGCTTGTTCTAGACGAATGGTCAGAAAGTCAACGCGATCGCGATATTTAGAGATTAGTTCAGTCAGTCTATTTTTATGTTCGGCAAATAGATCGCTCATGATGATAATTGATCGGCAGACGTAACTTAACTTATATATTATCGCGGGTTTTGATTATCCTAGCTTCGCAGCAACGGAAGACATTTATGCAGCTTTTGATCCAAATAAAGAGACTGAGGATAGCTGAGGGCTAGATCGATCGCCTCTAAAACTATCTCGGCATCACTTTCTTTAGTACAAAAAGAATTTACGCCCATCGAATACAATAGCTCAATTACTTCAGGATGCCGATAGTCACTCCAATGAATCACACTGCTATCAGGAGCGATCGCCTTGAACAAAGCTAAGTTATCAGTATCTGATTCTGATTCAATATCAAAGAATAAAAGATCGATTTTCATCTCTCCATACATTAAGGAGAAAACCTGCTCGGAATTATCCAGCAAAATTAAATTAAGATTGGGTCTTTGAGTTTTAATCAGTTGGTATAGCTGCTTCCCCTGTTGTCGATTGGGTTCAACGATGACTACATTTAACAGTTTTGCAGAAAATATATGATCGAGCATAAACCTTAAAAAGTTTTTTCAGTATATTCATTTAGATATTATTACCTAGAATAATACGTATTTTTTGCTTTTGAGGTATTTTTAAGCTCAATTAATCTAAAGTTAATCAAAACACTTTGATTATTAAAGTTTGGCTAAAGTTAATATTTAATGCTTAAGGTGAGTTATCTTCGTTCTAATTTACCAGCTCTTAGCTTTTAGCTTCTTAGCTTTGGAAAACTTATTACATTTGAATGCGTGTTACTAATGGCCCAACATTAGAGCAATTTTGGGGTGCGCCTCAAGATCATCAAGAGATTCCTTGGCAAATTCAATCTAAGGAAAAACTAGTAAAATCTGCTGAATAACATTTGGTCAGCAGTTATCCAAAATCTTGTGTCACAATTATTTACAAAACAAATAATTAAAGATTTCTGGGTATGACCACAACTTCAAATAGTTCAAGTACAGCAATATTACCTGGGGGTAGTGACTCCACTGTTTTTGATCCGCAAGAAGCCTGGTATCCTATCTACTTTGTTGATGATTTAGCTCGGCGTAAACTAACTCGATTTACTTTACTCAATACAGATTTAGTTATCTGGTGGGATAAATCCGCTGAGACTTGGCAGGTATTTGAGGATAAATGTCCTCATCGTCTGGCATCTTTGAGTGAGGGCAGAGTTAACGAAGACGGTTTCTTAGAATGTCCCTATCATGGCTGGGCATTTTCGGGTAATGGTGACTGCGAAGTAATTCCCCAACAGCAACCAGAAGGAATGGCTCATACTTCTGCTAGAGCTTGTGTTAGATCTTATCCCACGGCGATCGCCCAAGGACTATTATTTGTTTATCCTGGTATTAAGGAAAACGCTGCTATAACTCCTGTACCGATTATTGAACCGATGGAAGAAGATCCTGATGCTTGGGTTTGCATGAATATCTTCCGTGATCTTCCTTATGATGCTCATACTCTACTCGAAAACGTTATTGATGCCAGCCACATTCCCTATACTCACCATAAGACTGTGGGAAATCGCTCCAATGTTGCACCTGTGGAATTAGAGGTCACCGAGTCGAGTAAACAAGGATTCAAAGGTATCTGGCAAGAAGGCCCTCGCAAGGGTCAATTAGGGACGCAATACACAACTTTTACCGCTCCCTGCTTAATCTGGCACGATTTGACCTCCAAGCAGTTTGGACGCACTCTAACAGTGGTCTATGCTACGCCGATTAGTAAAGGAAAATGTCGCTTATTTGCTCGTTTCCCCTTTAAGTTTGCATCTCCTTTGCCTCGCTTTTTGATTAAGCTTGCTCCAACTTGGTATTCTCACCTCAATCAAAATGGCGTATTGGAAGACGATCAGATTTTTCTGCATCATCAAGAACGCTACCTTGAGGCTTTGGGTGGTAGTGATAACTATAGCAAAGCGTTTTACTTGCCCACCAAAGCAGATTTATATGTATCCGAGTTACGCCAGTGGGTCAATCTTTACAATGCCGATCCTTTTCCCCATCAAGATCTACCCCCCGCATTATCAAAAGAACTACTACTAGATCGCTATCATTCCCATACCAAAAACTGTCGTAGCTGTAGTCAGGCTTTGGGGGTGATTAAACAAATTAAACAAATTGCGATCGCCATTCCTATTTTAACCTGGGCAATTATTCCTTTACTGTCGATATTTATCACCTTACCTAGTAATTTAATCGCAGTAGGCTTATCTGGCACATTGCTAGTGTTTAGCTTAATTTGGTGGCAACTCAACAAAATCGAATCGAAATTCTATTTGGGCAAAGAAACTCCACCCCGTAACTTACCAGGCAAAAAAAAATAAATTTGGCTAACTGATTACTAATTACTACTCATTGTTCATTGTTCATTGTTCAAAGGCTTATTCTCTCTAGGTTACTACGAGGATTTTCCAGACGTAAATCGCGAATTTTTTCGTAATATTCTCTTTCTTGAGCATTAATCTTTTGTGGAGTTTCCACGACAATTTTGACTAATTGGTCTGTTCTGTTTCCTTGAGGAGAAATCCAGCCTTTGTCCCGCAAACGCAATACTTGACCTGAATTTATACCCGCAGGAATTTTCATGCTTACCATCCCATCAGGAGTAGGAACATTAATTGATGAACCTAAAACTGCTTCATCAGGAGTGATAGGTACTTCACAAAGTAAATCATCGCCCTCAAAACTAAAAAAAGCATGAGGATTTAATTTGATTTTGAGATATAAATCGCTTGATACTCCAGAAATACTAGGTTTTCCTTTCCCTGCTACACGAATCTGAGAATTAGGTTTCACTCCCGCAGGAATACGTATCTCCACTATTTCTTGTTCTAAGTTAAGCTTTTTGGTTATACCTCTAAAAGCTTCAGCATAAGTTAAATTGATGCTAGTTTCATCATCAACAAAACTAGATGTTTCAGCCTGACTAAAACCTGAAAAATTACTACCTTGAGATGAGTTTGCTGATGAAGTACTGCTACTACTCGGAGTAGAAAAACGGCCTAAAAGTTCATTGATAAATTCATCAAAATTACCATATTGGCTAAAATCAGTACTGTTGAAATCAACTTTAGAGTTAGTACTACTGTGATTATTAGTACTTCGAGCAGTAGTGTGTTCTGTGCTTACATCTTTTTGCCAATATTGTCCAAAGTGATGGTATTTTGTGCGCTTGTCTTCATCAGACAACACGTCATAGGCTTCACTAATTTCTTTGAATTTCGCCTCAGCAACTTTATTTCCCTGATTGCGATCGGGATGATACTTTAAAGCTAGTTGACGAAACTTCTTTTTAATCTCGCTAATATTCGCTGTTTTTCTAACTCCTAAAGTAGCGTAGTAATCTTTAAATTCGGCAGAAGACATTAAAAATTTTCCTAAAAAGTTTAGCTAATTTTAATCCGATTAATCATAAAAATGAAAGGAACAGAAGATTATTTTAGCAATCTTCTTTAAAGTTTCACTCCAAAATTTGCTTAAGCAATTAATCTGTAGTCTTTGCTCAAATACTAATAATTAGTTACAGATGGTCAAAGTAAAAGGGCTAGTAAATTGAACTAGCCCCCAGAGAATATTTAATTTTAATCTTAGGTTAAGTGATCTTAAGCTAGTGTTTGGTAAATTAACCTTGATAATGTCAGCTAATAGATAATAAACGGTTTAGATCAAGGTGTTATCTTGAATCAAGGCATTTTTCAAAATAACTACAATGCCACTACGAATATAAAATCCTGCATCTTCTCTTTGAGCTTCTTCCACTCGCTCCTTGTTAAGAATTTGGACATTACGACCAATACGAGCATTTTTATCCACAATAGCATGACGAATTGTACATCCTTCACCAATACCAACAGGAACAGCTGCGTTATGCAGCCCAGACTGCCTTTCCGCAAAAGGTTCGTAAAAATCTGCTCCCATAATTAAACTATCTTCTATGGTACAGTTTTCTTCAATTCGAGTCCTGACACCAATTACAGAATGATTGATGCGACAATCTTTTAAGATACAGCCCTCTCCAATCATCGATTCACTTACTTGACAATTAAGCAGTTTTGTAGGTGGCAAATAGCGCGATCGCGTATAAATTGGCGCTTTTTCGTCATAGAAGCTAAAGTCTGGCAATGGCTGCTTCGTCAGGGCTAAATTTGCTTGATAAAATGATTCAATCGTACCAATGTCTTCCCAGTAACCCTTGAATAAGTAAGCCTGAAGATTATGATCTTTGGCTGCACCAGGAATAATTTCGTTGCCAAAATCAGTCTGGTCAAAGTTCTTTTCTAATAGATTGATTAAAACATCCTTTTTGAACACATAGATGCCCATAGAAGCTATGTAAGGGCTTTGTCTAGCTTGTTCAGGAGTTAAACCTAATACAGTCGTGTCTACCTGCATTTGCTTCAATTCTTCGCCTTTTGGCTTTTCCGCAAAGTCGATAATTCTGCCTCGATCATCAATTTTCATTAGACCAAAACTGGAAGCTCTCTTGTCGTCAATTGGGACTACAGACAAAGTAATATCTGCCTTGCTTTCGCGATGATGCTCGATAAACTTGCTGTAATCCATACGATAGAGGTGATCGCCAGAAAGGATGATGACCTCATCAACATCCCAAGCCTTGATGGAGTCAATATATTGACGAACCGCATCAGCCGTTCCCTGAAACCAACCAGAGTTATCTTTGGTTTGCTGTGCTGACAGTACCTCTACGAACCCTTCTCTAAAGCCAGAAAAATTGTAACTGCGATTTAGATGACGATTGAGAGAAGCAGAATTAAACTGAGTCAGAACGTATATTTTGAGAATCTCAGAATTAATACAGTTACTGACGGGAATATCGATTAAACGATATTTACCGGCTAAGGGGACTGCTGGTTTGGCTCTTAGCTTAGTGAGGGGATACAAACGAGTACCTGCACCGCCTCCTAGAATGATACCTAATACTCTTTTCACTTCTTAAAAACCTCGTGAATGGCTGTGCCTCTCAAAATAAAGTTTATCCGAATGAGGGACAGATTCAGCAAAATTAGAAGGAAAAGAATTACTTTTGCTAAAGTATTAAGTGAATGTAATATAAGCGATGCTTTACGCCTAGCTTGGAGATAGCTTAATTTTCCAGAAAAATCGTTATTTTAAAACCACTTTTATTACTCAATGTCATCAACCGAAACCTCTCTTCCACCGAAGTTAGCAAAGATCGTTGAGCGTTTTCAACGCCGTTCTGACTCTAAACAAAAATATAAGCAGTTGCTGTGGTATGGGCAAAAATTACCAGCTATGTCCGAAGCTGACAAAACTGAAGCCAATAAAGTCAAGGGTTGTGTTTCTCAGGTATATATTACTGCTACTTTAGAAGATGGTAAAGTTCAGTACCAAGGAGATGCTGACGCTCAGTTAGTTAAAGGATTGGTTGCTTTTTTGATTGAAGGCTTAAACGATCTACCACCAGCAGAAATTGCCCAGATTGAACCTAGTTTCATCGAAGATACTGGCTTGAAAGTTAGTCTCACACCTTCCCGTGCCAATGGCTTCTTTAATATTTTTCAAATGATGAAGCAAAAGGCTTTAAACTTTAACTTAGATCAAGCTAAATAAATTAGGTAGATAGCAAAGGCAACTGTGCTTATTTGTAATACTGTTATCTTTTCTTTTTCGTCGCTTGTTCCGAGATGATGCGAGTACAGCACCAGTCAGTGGGTAAAGCTGATGGCCAACCCATGCGAATTGCTTCAGGGCAAATAGTCATTACTGTGAGTTGACAATCAATTAGCTGAAAGCCTTCTTTTTTGCACTGCTTTAAACTGTGTTTGAGAATTGTATCATCTCTAAATTCGATTGTATTATTGCATTGAATACAAACTACGTGATGATGATGGTGGGGATAGGGTTGATTTAGTTCGTAGTGCTTATGTCCTTCGGCCAGTTCTAGTTCACGCAGAATACCCATCCGTGCCATTAGTTTTACGCTACGGTAGATAGTAGATAGACTAATAGATTCTCGGCGCTGCTCTAGTAAATCGTATAGTTCTTCTGCGCTGAGGTGATCACCTTTAGGTAAGTTTTGGAAGACGTGCAGAATTTTTTCTCTTTGGGGTGTCATGCGCCAACCCCTAGAGTTAAGTTCGGCTTTTAAAGAAGATGCCGTGTAGTGAGCCATACCAGTCTTTTATCAATTGTTTGCTGCTTATTGACAATAATAAGATTTTTAAGCAGCCTTTGCAATAAAGTTTAGTTATATATACATACTATAGATCAATTATCTTTGAGACTATTCCATTCTTCAGCAGCATCTTGAACTGCTTGCTCGACGCTTTTCTCTTTTAACATAGCAGCTTGTAGGTTTTCATAGATTGTTTTTTGCAAAATATGTATATTCTTGGTAACAGGAATGAGAATTTCGGCATTCTCTAGCTGACTGGCGCTAACTTTTTTGGCTTGTTCTTTTAAGCTCTTGGGTTGCTGTTCTATATTTTTGATATATTGCTCTACTGCTTCAGTGGTAGAAGGAAGAACATTCGACTCTTGAGCAAAAGCTAGTTGATTTTTGGTATTAGTGACAAACAAAGCATACTTAAGTGCCTCAGCAGATTTATCACTATCACGGGGAATAACTAGATTCATGACTGCAACACTCTTTTTCTCATTTTCACCAGTGATTTGTGGTGCAACAGCAGAAACTTGAGCTACAGTCGGCGCATTGTTGTTAATGCTGTCAATAAACTCAGCACCAGAGGATAGCAGGGCAATTTCTCCCGCTTGATATAGCTCAACTCCTCGACGATGCCCTTGAGTTAAGACATCTGGAGGAAGCAGCTGTTGTTGATATAAATCGACCCAATATTGAAAAGCAGCTTTACCTTCAGGAGTATTAAAAGCCGCCTTACCCGACTCATCGATTAAATTTACGCCCATCTTGACCAAAGATTCTAAAACATCTGCTGAATCATTAGGAACAAAGGAGATGAAAAAGGCATACTTCCCTGTTTGAGCTTTAATTTTTTGAGCTGCTTGAGCTAACTCGGCATATGTTTGAGGTGCTTGAGTCAGATTTGCTGCGGTTAAAAGTTCTTGATTATAAATAGTGATCGTAGTTGTGAGATACCAGGGAAGACCAAAGGTTTGCTGATTACACTTACTTTCTTGGCACACTTCAATCGTGCTAGCCTGCCAGATTTTAGGTAGGTAGGTAGCTTTTACTTCAGGAGTGACACTAGACTCAAGATCCAACCAAGCATTGCGCGTCGCTAACTGGGAAGCAAATTTAGGATTGAGATTAACAACATCTGGTGCTGTTTTAGCCGAGATTGAGGTTAAGATTTTGTTTTCCATCGCTGACCAAGAAACATCAATCCAGCGCAACTTAACTGTTTTATTTTGCTCTTCAAAAGTTTGATTGATGCCTGCGAAATATTGATCGAAGGTGGGTTTAAGCTGCATTGTCCAAAATTCTAGCTGGTTAGAGTTAGCTTTTTTTTGCGGATTACAGCCAGAGAGTCCACCTAAAATCATTCCTAGCAAGAGACACAGACTTAACTTTGTACTTAACTTCGTCATTGAGGTGATTTTTTGCATAACTTAGCCAATTAATAAACAATCAAACAAAAGATATTACCAATGAATGTAAATGGCAATATCCATCCGTAATTTTAACTACTCTTTAAATAGTGAATTTACTTTTTTCGGTACTACCACTTATCAAGATAACTCTTAGTAGCAGCTACAATATCCGATGTGACTAAGATCACCGTTAAATTGATTAATATCGATCAATTTATGATTAATAATTTGCTTAACTATTTTATTAAAGATTTTTAAGCTATTAACCCAATTAAAAATATCTAGTATTTATTCGGCATGATACAAAACTGAATCTAAAAAATAGATTGTTATCGCTAATGTGGAGTACAAATTTTGAAATACTACTTGGTGAAAGAGTATGCTGAAAAATCTAACTAATATATTTGCCAAAAAAGGCGATCGCGTCGGCATTGAAATTAATGCTCACAAGATAAATATTGCGCAAATAGCTAAACAAGGACAGCAATATAAGCTGATTAAACATGTGTCAGCAGATATTCCTGAAGGTATATATGAAGATAGCAAAATTGTGGATTCTTTGGCTTTGTCAGAGCTAATTAAAGATACTCTTAAAACTAATAAAATTAGTGCCAAAAAAGTCACTAGTGCCGTACCAATGCGGGAGGCTATTATTCGAGTTATTCCTGTTCCCGCAGAATTAGACGAAGCTGAACTAAAAGATATGGTTTTGGTTCATGAAGCAGGAATGTATCTTCCTTATCCTAGAGAAGAAGTTGATTTAGACTACGCCAAACTAGGATATTTTATGGATGAAGATGGTATTGAAAAAGTCAATGTCTTATTAGTAGCAACTAAAAAAGAAGTTACAGATCTTTATACGGAAATTTTTGCGCAAGCAGATCTGGAAATTAATATTTTAGAAGTTAATAGCTTTGCTTTAATTAGAACCCTGAGAGAACAATTACGTCAGTTTGGTTCTAAAGAAGCCGTGGTTTTAGTCGATTTAGAATTCGACAATACCGAAATTGCGATCGTGGTGGAAGGAGTGCCTCAGTTTTCCCGTACTGTGCCAATTGGTACTCATCAAATGCTGTCTGCTTTATCTGAAGCCATGAATTTACCAGCTACTGGGGATTCGGTAATGCTTCATGATTTAAACTTACTAGATGGAATTGAAGACTCAGGGGAAATAGATGCGTCGCAAATGGAATCTGGACAAACAGCACTATTAAAAATTTTAGGAGAATTAACTGAAGAGTTGAGTCGTTCAATTAATTTTTATATTAATCAAAGTGAAGACTTAGAAATTGCCCAATTATTATTAGCAGGGCCAGGAGCTGGGATTAGTCAGGTTGATGATTTTTTCACCCAAAAACTTAATTTGCCCACGGCAAAAATAGACCCTGTAGCTGCTTTAGGTTTAGATACTAGTCAAGAAATAGCTCCTAAATATCGTCCAGGTTTAGGAATTGTATTAGGGCTAGGAATGAGAGAGCAATAAATCAAGCCTGATGTTGCATTTATTAGTACATCAGGGAACTGTAATATAGCCAATAAATATATTAGTTATTTCCCAATTCGTATGGTTTTATGTATAACTTAGATATTAATTTTCTGCGAGAGAGAAATCCCAATCAATCTATCGATCTCAGTCGTGATTTTGCTCAAAAGAAAGAACCCACTTTAGCTGATAAAATTCCGTTAGCTTTGGGGGCATTTGTCTTTATTTTAACTCCTGCAATTACTTTTATGTACTTGAAAAATGTGCAGGCAAGTACAGTAACTGTACAGTCAGAAAT
This sequence comes from Pleurocapsa minor HA4230-MV1, assembly GCA_019359095.1. Classification (NCBI taxonomy): domain Bacteria; kingdom Bacillati; phylum Cyanobacteriota; class Cyanophyceae; order Pleurocapsales; family Pleurocapsaceae; genus Pleurocapsa; species Pleurocapsa minor. The sequence goes on from JAHHHZ010000011.1 coordinate 328,383, forward strand.
TAAGCAAATTGAGAGTGAAATTGCTGATTTAGGTAATCAAAACAAAAAAATTGAGGCTGCTAATGCAGAACTAGCAAAAGTCCAAAAAGAAACCGCTGCTTTGGTTGGCGTATTTGAAAAAATTAAGCCTTGGGCAGCAATTATGCAGGAAGTAAGCGATCGCACTCCCCCAGGAGTCTTGGTTGAATCCATGCAACAAACTGGTACGACTGCAACAGCTGCACCTGCACCTGCACCAACGGATAAGGATGCCCCCGCTGCTCAAGCTGCACCAACTGCTTCAGATCTGGGTATTAATTTGGCTGGAGTGGCTCGTTCCTATGAAGATGTTAATGATTTTGTCTTATTTCTTCAGCGATCGCCATTTTTTAATCGTCAACAAGTTCGCATTAATGATGCCAGTTTGACTGCTTTTCCTGTGGAAGTTGAAAACAAAGATAACTTGCCCCAAAATGCCACATTGGAAATTCCTGAAGGCATTAAATTTACCATCTCCGCCCAACTAAACAACGCCCCTGCTTCTCAACTCAAAGAAGAAATTGAGAAAAAAGGCTCAATTGGTTTAGCTACGAGATTAAACACCTTAGAACGTAAAGGAGCGACTTTTAAATGACCTTTGCTGATGATTTTGCCACGGAAGAACAATCACTGGAGGGAGACTATCCTACTGCCTTCGGGATTACTTTTACACCTGTAATTATGGGTGTAGCGATCGCCGTTGCGGGGATTACTTTAGCCATATATGGTTTTGTTAAATATGTCCAGCCTGCTCAAAAAACATATAAAGAGGCTTTGACTCAAAAAGAAACCTTACAAGCACAATTAAACAGTATTAAAACTGGAGATTTGCAGTTAAAACTGGCTCAAGTGGAGTCCGATCTAGCAGCAGAAAAAGTACTTAAGTCTCGTGTTTTGGCAATGTTTACTAGTGAAAATGATCTCGAAACATTACTGATAGATTTAAACGGTTTTATCGCCACAAATCAGGGTAATTTAACTCAGTTTCAACCTGAAGCTGAGGTGATCACTGTGAGTGATGCGAGCCTGGGTGCAGAAATTCAAGGAAAACTCAAAAAGAAAAGCATTGCGATGACTTTTGAAGGAACATTTAATGAAACTAAAAAGATTCTTCAAGATTTAGAACGTTTACAACCATTACTAATGGTACAGACGATTAATTCGACGGTGAAAGACAAGCCTACAGCTATTTTAACTGGTGGCAATAGCTCAATCGTGCCACAGAAAGAGGCTGTGTTAACAACTCAGATCAAGCTGGATGCTATTTTGCCCATGAGTCAAGGAGAACTCGAACAAGCGCAAAAGACAGATGAGCAAGCAATGTTAAATGAACAAACAGATCAGCGTAAGGGTAGACGTGAACGTAAAAGTGAGTAGGGGCGAACGGCCGTTCGCCCCTACTAGCAAAATATTATTTACTTTATTTACTAACTGTATAGGTTGAGGATTAAACAGTGAAAAATTATTGTGATCGCCTTGGTTTTTTGACCGCACTAACGGTTATGTTAACCGCAGCTCCTTCGATGGCTGCCGAGAATAAAATTACCGATCTAAAAATTGCTAAAAGTAACAATCAACTGGAATTGAAACTATCAGCAACTAATCAGGCTGATGCTTCTTTTTATACTCTCCGTGGTGATAATACGATTGAAGCTAATATACTTAATACTAGTTTAGATTTACCAGAAGGAAATTCTTTCAAAGAAGATAATCCGATGGCTGGGATTAAAGCTCTAGAAATTAATCAGATTGACAACGAACATACCCAAATTCTAATTTCTACTGAAGCGAATACCCCAGTAAAATCCTTGTTCAAACAAGAGGGAGATGATTTAATTCTCACTCTCAATCAAGTAACAAAAGCTGATACTTTGAAACAAGAAATCAAAGAGTTTGGTCAAAAAACTGTGACTAATCTCAAGCAAACTTATAAGTCAGCATTGGGTCAGACAAAAGACAAAGATAACGAAAAAATAGACGAAGATTCTAACAAAGGTGACACAGATTCAGATATCTTAATTCCTAATCCTGAAGTCGTAATTCAAGACAATCGCGTTAATGAAGTCAAAGAAAAGGTTTTCACCGCTCAAAATAGCGAAACCGAATTAAACGATTCTACCGCTCCAGCAACTTTACCCCGTGCTGCTGCTCCTCCTGTGGGGGATATGGCGGTTTCTAACATCAATACCATGCCTGATATGGTAGATCTTGGTTCTAGCGCTTTAGTTTCTAACTTGGTATTGCGCGATGCCCCTGTTAGAGAAGTCTTATCTATGCTCGCTAAGACTGCCAATTTAAGCCTGGTATACGCGGGTGGAGATAACGCTGGCGATCAAGCCAATCAAGACAATGGCGGTGAAGAAACTGGCCCAACCATCTCCCTAGATTTAGACAATCAACCTGTGCAGGAAGTATTCAACTCCGTATTGCTTATTTCAGGTTTAGACGCTAACCGCCGAGGAAATATCATCTACGTTGGTGAACAATTACCTGCTCAAGCGCGTAATTTGGTTAGCCGTACTATTCGCTTAAATCAAGTCACAGCAGAAAACGCAGCTTTGTATCTAGCGAGTCAAGGTGCCAAAGGTAAGAGGCTCACTAACGAAGTTGAAGAAATTATTGACCCTGAAACTGGTAAAGTTGTCCAGAGAAAAGAAACCAACCCAGAATTAAGCGATTTAGATGGTGGCAGCGAAGATGAAACTGGCACTCAAGCACTCATGCTTACAGGATTACAGGTTTCCACCGATGGTAGATTGAACTCAATTACTTTGGTAGGCGAACCACGTAAAGTGGAAGTAGCAACTTCGTTTTTGACTCAACTAGATGCTCGTCGCCGTCAGGTATCAGTTAATGTCAAGGTTCTGGATGTCAACTTGCTTAATCAAGATATTTTTAACAGTAGCTTTTCCTTTGGCGTAAATGATAGCTTTTTCAGCCAAGATAAAGGTTCGGCATCTTTAAGATTTGGGGAATCAGCTCCTCCTACGAATGCTGAGTTAAATAGTCCTGGTGGAAGAATTTCTAATCCGCCTATTATTAACAATCCGTTTGCTAGTGCCAACACATTTCTAGATATAGACGGTGCTGGAGTAACTATTGGAGGGACTACTCCAGGCACAGTAACCATCGATGCTTCTGGAAATGTTACGAGAAACTCCGAAAAAGGTGCAATAACATTTTTTAATCGAATTGCAGGTGTTTCTGGAGATCCTTTTACAACAGGAATCACAGATGTAACTTTGGCAACAGATGATACAATTACCATCAATAGTGATGGAACAAGAGATACTGTCGCTGGAACAAATGGTACAGCTACTTCTGGATTACCAAGTCTCTTTCAGTATCCTGATAAATTCTTAGCTTTACTAGAGGCAAAAGTTACTAGTGGGAATGCCAAAATCTTGACTGATCCAACTTTGATGGTTCAAGAAGGGCAACAAGGTACGGTTAAACTAATACAAAAAATTGTAGAAAGCGTCAAAACGGAAATTGATGGAGATTCAGGAGCAAGAACTATCACACCACAAATAGGAGAAGCTGGACTTTCATTAACTGTAAATGTAGAAAGAATTGATGACAACGGCTTTATATCCATGTCTGTTAGCCCCAAGGTTAGTTCGGTTGGCGCTACCCAAAACTTTGATAGTGGCGGTGGAGCAGAGAATATACTCAACCTATTGAGTGAACGGGAAGTTAGTTCTGGTTTAGTACGTTTACGAGATGGTCAAACCTTAATTTTATCAGGGATTATTCAAGACCAAGAGAGAACTACTATTTCTAAAGTACCTATCTTGGGAGATATTCCTTTACTTGGTTCTTTGTTCAGAAGTACCGATAAGACCAACGAAAGGGCAGAAGTAATAGTTTTGTTAACTCCTGAAATTGTGGAAGAGGATGCGGGGTTGGCAAGTAACTTTAAGCCTAGTAAGGAAAGCCGTGAAATGCTTCAGAAACAAGGTGTTGGAGCGCTTGGTAAGTAGAGTATTTTACTGGTTTTTAGGCTGGTTTTGGCGAGGCGAAAGTGGAAAAATTGTTGAAATCTAGATAAATTAATGCTTTCAACGATCCATATTTGCCAAGTAGAGCTTAGAATAAGGCAGTCACGGATTAATCTGGCTATGGTCAGTGACCGATACCGTGACTGTAACTAAAGAAAAGTCTATAAAATGTTGTGGGGTTTTTGAACTCTGATGCTATAAATTAGGCTGGTCACAAATTATTTTCGTCATTAATGGCGGAAATCCCTGTGAACCTTGGTTAATCCATTTTCTAAATCTAAAGAGAACGTCTGAAAAGTACCAGATCCCCCTAAATCCCCCTTAATAAGGGGGACTTTAAGACTTATTCCCCCCTTAATAAGGAGGACTTTAAGACTTATTCCCCCCTTGATAAGGAGGACTTTAAGACTTATTCCCCCCTTAAATAAGGGGGGCTAGGGGGGATCAAAGCTAGTAAAGTAAGACTTCTCAGGCAAATTCTAAGTTCTCTCCTGTGGAGAACAAAACACAAAACACACAAACCATAAGTAAATAATAATCAGGAAATTACCATGAACAAAGGAGAACTAGTCGATCGCATTTCACAAAAAGCGACTGTAACTAAGAAGCAAGCTGATGCTGTACTATCCGCAGCTATCGAAACTATCATGGAAGCTGTCTCTGATGGAGATAAAGTAACCCTAGTAGGATTTGGTTCTTTTGAACGTCGCGATCGCAAGGAAAGAGAAGGACGTAACCCCAAAACTGGTGAAAAAATGTCCATTCCCGCGACTAAAGTTCCCGCTTTCTCAGCAGGAAAACTATTCAAAGAAAAAGTAGCCCCTGGCAAGAAGTAGTTTTAGATAACTAATTTATCTTGAACCGACCACATCACGGTGGAAATTTGAATTGGGCGGCCAGAATTGCTGGTTGCCCAGTTTCTGCTTTAACGGATTTTTCCGCCAGCATTAACCCGTTGGGTACTCCCCAAAGTGCGATCGCCGCGATTATTAGCAATACACCCCAGCTAAGCGCTTATCCCGATCCTGAATATACTGAATTGCGATCGCATTTAGCGAACCATCATCAGATCGATCCTCAGTTTATCTTGCCTGGTAATGGTTCAGCGGAGTTGCTCACCTGGGCAGGCAGAGAGTTAGCACAACAAAATTTTACGTATCTAATTACTCCCGCTTTTAGCGATTATGCCAGGGCATTAAACGCCTTTGGCGGAAAAATATTACCATGTAGGGGCGAACGGCCGTTCGCCCTTACCAAGTTCGCCCCTACACTGTTCGATTCCTTGCCCATTCCCCAGTCACCTCAGCCTCAATCAGGGTTGTTGTTAAACAATCCCCATAACCCTACGGGCAAATTGTGGACAAGAGAGGAGATTTTACCTCATTTAAAGCAATTTAACCTCGTGGTGATTGATGAAGCCTTTATGGACTTTCTAACGCCCGCTCAAGAGCAAAGCTTGATTCCTTGGGTTGCCGAATATCCTAATTTGGTAATTCTACGCTCTTTGACTAAGTTTTATAGTTTGCCTGGGCTACGGATTGGTTATGCGATCGCCCATCCCGATAGATTGAAAAAATGGCAGCAGTGGCGCGATCCTTGGTCAGTTAATACCCTAGCAGCAGCAGCAACGGCAGCAGCCTTACAAGACAAGAAATTTCAGCAGCAAACTTGGAATTGGTTAACTCCTGCGCGATCGCGTTTATTTGAGCAGCTAGAGGCCATTCCTGGACTCGATCCTCTACAGGGTGTAGCAAATTATCTGTTGGTAAAGACAGAACTTTCAGCAACCAAGTTACAAGAGCAATTGCTCAGAAATTATCAAATTGTAATTCGCGACTGTCTCAGCTTTCCTGAATTGGGCGATCGCTATTTCCGAATTGCAGTACGTTTACCCCCAGAGAATGATGCTTTAACCGAGGCTATTAGGGAATTAGGGAATTAGGGAATTAGGGAATATAGAAAATGCAGCGAAATCAACCAAAATTTATTAGTAACCATGAAGACTTAGAAGTCTATAAAATTGCCTTCGAGACTGCTATGGAAATATTTGAACTTTCTAAAAATTTTCCTCTTGAGGAAAAATATTCTTTAACCGATCAAATTAGACGTTCTTCTCGTTCAGTGTGCGCTAATTTATCTGAAGCATGGCGAAGAAGAAGGTATAAGGGTTCATTTATACTCAGGTTGAATGATGCAGAGGCGGCCCTAAAGGATACCGCTTCGCATAAAGCGGCAGAAACTCAGGTTTGGCTAAAGTTTGCAGTTAAATGCCAATATTTAAATATAGATTCGGGAAGAAAGCTCTATAGCCAATATAATCAAATTTTGGCATTAATTGTCACTATGATTAATAGTGCCGATAAATGGATGTTAACAAAAAAATGAATTATTAATGTTCCCTAATTCCCCAATTCCCCAATTCCCCAATTCCTCAATTCCCCAATCCCCCAATCTTCTATAGTGAAAAATTAGCATGGCGGTAGATTATGACTTGGTAGTAATTGGTAGTAGTTGGGTGGGTATTTATGCCGCGCAGAAGGCAGTGCAACTTCAGGCTCGGGTTGCTTTGGTGACAAGCTGTGATGAATTGTTTTTGCCTAATGATGCCTTAGTGAATAATATCCTTAGTGAAGTTGGATGCTGGAATGATCGACTAGCAAATAATCCTGTTACTAAAGTTTCAGCCATTTCTCTCACAGCAGCTAAAGATTGCCTGAACAGAGTTACTTCGACAATCCAAACCAAGAATTCGTTGGCTAATTTAGCAGCTTTAGGGGTTGATGTGATTACAGGGAAGGGAGAGTTTTGTCGTTTGCCTCACCTGGCTTTACAGACTGCTAAACGTAAATTGCGATCGCGTGCTTTTCTCTTAGCTACAGGTGCTAATTATGCTTCAGAATTTGTCGATCAGCACGGTGTTAATAATTACCTGACTTTACGTGATTTATGGCAGACAGATCTGGCAAGTTTAGGGCAAAAGATTATTATTGTGGGTGGCGATCCTGCTGCTTTGGAATTAGCACAAACTTTAGCTAGGTTTGAGAAAACTATCACTTTAGTTACGGCACAGTCGAGAATTTTACCCCAAGAAGATCCTGAATTTGCTTTATTGCTACAAGCGCAGTTGGAAGCAGAAGGAATTAAGCTTTATTTAGATTCGCCGATGAGTCAGATCAAAACTATTGATGGACAAAAATGGTTACAGGCAGGCGATCGCGCTTTGACTGCCGAGCAAATTATTATCGCTGATGTCCGACAGCCTAATATTGCAGGTTTGAACTTAGCAGGGGTAGGGGTTAAATACGATCGCCAGAGGGTTTATGTTAATCGTAAATTGCAAACAACCAACCCCAATATTTACGCCTGTGGGGATATCATTGGTGGTTATAGCCTGCCTAATTTTGCTCGCTATGAAGCTAATATAATTCTGAAAAACACCTTATTTTTGCCCTGGTATCGGGTGAATTATCATGCTCTACCTTGGGTAATTTCAACTCAGCCTAATTTTGCTAGAGTTGGTTTAACGACTCAACAAGCTCAACAGCAATACGGCAAAGATTTATATCTAGTCACAGAATATTTTGCTGATTTAGAGCGATCGCCAATAGCCAACTATACTACGGGAATGTGCAAGGTGTTAATTAGAGAAAATGGCGAAATTGTCGGCTGTAGTTTAATAGGCGATCGCGCAGAAGAATTAATTACGGCGATCGCCTTAATGATTCAGAATAAAATTAAACTAGAGCAAAACCCCATGCGCGGATTAACTTCTTTATCCTTACCAACTACTTATTTGAGTCAGTCTGAAATCTGGCAGCGCGTCTGGAATAATTATTATCAGCAAAAACTCCAGCGCCATCCGCGATTATTAAATCGTCTCCGAAGTTGGTTTTCCCTCCGCCAAGAATGGCATCGATGATTACTAATTACTAATTACTGATTACTGATTACTAACTATTGTTATTTTAAATAATGGATAAAAGATTGTTTATTGTTTTTGAAGGAATCGATAGTTCAGGTAAAACTACTCAGGCTGAGTTGTTAAAAAATAGCTTAATTGCCAACCAACAACAAGCTGTAATTAGTCCAGAGCCTTCTAATGGTATTATCGGTAATTTAATTCGCCAAGCCTTAAAAAAAAGAATTATCTTTAGTAAAGAACAAGATTTATTTGATCGGCAAATGGCTTATCTATTCGCTGCCGATCGCCACGATCATTTATATAATGATGTAGATGGAGTTTTTAAATTAATTAAAGATAATTACCATGTTATTAGTACTAGATATTACTTCTCTTCTTTGGCATATAATTGCGATACTGTAAAACAATTTAATTTTATTCAAAAACTAAACGATCGCTTTCCTAATCCAGATTTAACAATTTATCTAGACATCCCAATTGAAGTTTCTTTAGCCAGATTACAAGAACGTTCTTTACAAGAAATATATGAGACAAAAGCTAAATTAACTAAAGTTAAAGAACAATATCAGCAGATATTTGCTGCTTACGAGGGTAAAGCGATCGCTATTGATGGAACTCAAGACCAGCAACAGATTCATCAAACAATAGTTGCTCAAGTACAAGCTATTACTAAAGCATAAAATAGTTAAGCGGAATTTGCGACCATCTGATTAAATACCAACAAAATCTAATTAGTGAATTTTTACACCAATTCTCTATAACAAGACACTAAATTTAATTTAACCCCTTTGCCCCAAACTAAGCGGGATGCTCCCTTTGCGTCTTTGCGTCTTTGCGTCTTGGCGCGAGATTTAAACTTAAAATATTAAGTGCAACCTTAAGAAGAAATGGTATCACTAGCTTTTGCTTACTAGTCAAACCATACTTAATCTGAATTTAAGCGTGAGTCACTTGATATTTTTTTGTCAATATTTTACTGCAATTTGCAGTTTAGTAGAATACATGAGTTGAACTTTAAAGAGCTAATACTATTTCTCGAAACTAGCTAAATAGATAAGCTTTGAAATGTATAGGTTGGGTTGAGGCACAAAAACTAACATCTATAACTTTTGTTGGGTTGCACTATCGTTTAACCCAACCTACTAAGTCTTTTTTTACTTTTAAGAATCCGTGTAAGAAGTTCACAGCCACCATCTTTTAACTCTAATATTTTGTGTTCCTTAGAAATTACTTTAACCTTAATCTAAATTTTCATTTTTATTAGATTTAATTAGATAAACAATCTAACTATTATTTAGCGCTATAAAATAAAATCATAGTTATACTGGTCATTGTTAAAAAAATCTTAAATAGAGGAAACTATTTAGCAACTCTTTTCTTCTATATCTATAGATTGAACCAAGATACTACAGCCTACAGCTGAAAAATTTTGTCTTTACTGGCAGTTTCAGCTATAAAACATAACAATCAGATGAACCAAGATTCTGAGTATCATTCAGATAAAATAGCTAATTCTGGCGATCGCCCAGTAAAGTCTCATCGGAAATGGCGCGAGATAGTCATGGCAGTTTCTCTGTTGCTTGTGAGTGGTACTGGATTGGGCTTAATCTATGGTTGGTATCTGATTCAGCGTAAGTTAATTCCTCTAATTGAAACCGAAGCAGGTGATTATCTCCATCGTCCTCTAGAGTTGGGGGAATTAAAATCCATCTCTTTCACGGGAGCTAGTTTTGGCAAGAGTGCTTTACCTTCTACCTCAGAAAATCCTGATTTTGTCAAAACACAGGAAGTAAAGGTTAATTTTGCACCTTTGCATTTTCTCCGTCAAAAGGAATTGAAACTAGATCTGACTCTAGTTAAGCCTGATGTCTATATAGAGCAAGCTGAATCTAAACTGTGGACTCCTACGGATTTTGGCTCAGGCAAAGAATCGAAGGGAAAAATTAAGGTTGAGGTTAAATCGATTCAACTAGATGGAGGACAGCTTTCTCTAGTCGCCTATAATTCTCAGACTAATAATTTAAATCCTGCGGTAATTGCCAATATAGACGAGATTACTATTCGTCCCCAGGATGATGCCATTAAGTTTGATGCCACAGCCGAACTGATTCAAGGGGGCAAATTTACGGTTGATGGCAAAGGTTATAGCAAGACGGGAATTATTGACTTAGATTTGATCGCACGGCAGTTAAAAGCATCTGAAGTAAGTAATTTGCTGGCGTTACCTATCGAGTTGGAGCAGGGTAACCTTGATGGCAAGCTGGGTATAACTCTCACAAAAGATGAGCCGATTCCTCAATTACAAGGAGCATTAGATCTAGATAATGTGAGCCTACAAATCCCTGGTTTAGTTAAGCCTTTTAGCGGTAGTGAAGGCAAACTGCGTTTTAAGGGTTCAACGGTTGAATTAAATCGTATTGCGACCAATTTTGGTGAAGTTTCAGGACTTGCTTCTGGCTCGTTAAATTTAGCAGAGGCAGGAAATTACCAGATCGATACGCAGGTTAAGCCAGTGACAGCGCAAAAAGTCATTGATGCTTTAGAACTTGATGCTCCTGTACCAATTCAAGGCAAAATAGGCGGAAATTTAGCAGTTAGAGGTAGCCTAGAAGCTCCTGTTGTCCAGTTCGATCTGGCTACTACTAGCCCTAGTCGCATAGATCGAGTAGATTTCCAAGCAATTAATGCTGATTTAGAGTTAATCGGTACAACTTTAAACGTTAGGCAGTTTACCTCCTCGCCTAAAGGTGGGGGAACAATTGTCGGCAATGGTCAGTTTCAGCTAGACGGATTGCAAAACCTAGCCTTTAACGTCCAGGCAGCGGGAGTTTCGGCTAAAGCGATCGCCCGTGGTTATAATAGTCAGCTATCTGTAGATATTGGTCAAATTTCTGGTCAAACGAATATATCAGCCCAAGCAACAGATCTCTCGACTCTCCGTTTTCGTAACGGCAAAGCTAATTTTGACCTCGGTAACGGTATAGTTGAGGTAGATAATCTAGACTATGGCGAGGGTGTTTGGTCATCAAAGCTGACGGCTTCTAGTGTAGAGTTTGGCAGTTTGCCGATTGGCAAAGGTAGTGCGCCAACTATTGCCCAAGGTTTAGTCACTGGTGTCCTCGACGTTTCAGGAACGAAAAATTTTGGTAATTTAAATCAGGTTAAAGCAAAGGGTCAAGCAAACCTTAATACCGTTGGTGGAAAAGTTTCTATACCTAAAATTGCGATTAATCAGGGCAAATGGACGGCAGATACTAAGACTAAGAACTTAAAGCTACAGCGTTTATTTCCCGACTTACCTGACGAATTTAACGATAACCTGAGCGGAAAATTTTATCTCACGGGTAATATTCCCGATCGGGCGCAGCCTCAAACCTTGATTAACGGTTTTGGCGATTTAGCTTTAGCCCAGGGGCAAGTTAAGGTAGATGATTTAAAAATTGTCGATCGAGACTGGACAGCGATCGCCCAAGGTACTAATCTTAAGCTGAAGGAATTAAGCTCAAGCACTCCCGATCAGTTTGCTGGACTGGTTAACGGTAGAGTAAAGCTCGCTGGAACGACAGATAATATTACCCCTGAAGGGATTAAAGCCACAGGGAATGGTAGTTTGACCCTACCAGAAGGCGTATTTCAAGCTCAACAACTGGCGATCGCCAACGGTAAATTTAACGCTCAAGTAACGCCCCAACAAGTAGATTTGAGTCTATTTGCCGATCCTAATTCTAATGAACTCGAACTTAAGGGAAAACTGGGGGGCAATCTAACAGTTGCGGGTAAAGTAGATAATTTGACTCCCAGCGCCGTAACCGCCAAGGGGAATCTGAGCTTTAGTCAAGGAATTGATCTATTAGAACAGCCTCTATCTACGGCTATTGCTTGGGATGGGAAACGCCTAAACGTACTGCAAGCTACAGGTGATGGTTTAGATGCTCAGGGCTATATAGTGCTAAACAAATCGTTTTTTAGCACTATTCCCGATAAGTTGGCTGCGGTAGAGTATTTTGAATTTGACGTTCCCCAAGCCCGCAGGATCGAGCTGAAAAAGCTGCGTCTACCATTACCTAGTTGGGCAACAAACTTAGACTACACAGGGAAAGCAGACTTCTCAGGCAATCTTAGCGGAGTGCCTTCTGCTCTGAAAATTAACGGTAATTTAGGTCTTCAGGATTTTCGCGTTGAGGGTCTAGATTTTGCGCCTTTCCTCGCGGGTAACGTCCAAGTATCACCTGAAGGGGTGCAACTTAATCTCCAAGAAGCTTTAACTACCCCATTATTACCTGCTACGGGCGACTCTAATCAGCCATCTCGACCTCTAGATCGGATTAAATTGGTTTTAAATCCTGATTTTTCGCCTGTGAGTTTAGCGATCGCACAAGACTATTTTCAAGTAACGGGAACAGGGGAACAAGACATTCTCAACCTGACTACAGCGAATGTGCCGATCGAACTGCTCAAAACTATGGCACTAAAAAGCGAAGAGTTTGCCGTATCCAAAAATCTCGCGCTGCAACCAGTCAAAGGCAATCTGTCGGGAGATTTTACCTTTAATCTGAAGACTTTAGCCACTACTGGTACAGATGTGGTCATTGAAAACCCAGCTTTAGCCAGTATCAGAGGCGATCGCTTAGCAGGAGATTTTCAATACGTTGATGGTTATTTCGCCGTTCAGGATGCTGAATTTAAGCAAAGAGACAGCATTTATAAACTAACGGGTAATCTACGTCAAAAACCAGATGATCTAGAGCTAGATGGTCAAGTTAGCGTTAATGGAGGACAGATTCAGGATATCTTAGTTGCCCTGCAAATTTTTGAACTGACGGACTTTGCTCGTATATTTAGCGATCGCGCTTATGGTAAAGCTACCGATCTATATCAGCCAGCAACTTCCCCTCAGAAACAAGCTTTATTCGATCTGGGTTTAAAAAATGCGCCTGTGATCGACCAGCTTCAGTTATTAGCTGCAATTCAAGCCTGGCTAGCCTCAGCACAGGAAGAAAGACAAACGGCTTTAGTTCCCGACCTGAAAAACCTACGGGGAACTTTCAATGGCGAAATTAACCTGTTTGGCTCTTTAAAAAAAGGCATCACTTCAGAATTTGATTTCATCGGTCAAGAATGGCGCTGGGGTAATTTAACTGGTGAAAAAATTATCGCCCAGGGAAGTCTGCGGGAAGGGATTTTGACTTTACTACCTATTTCGGTACAACTTCAAGATCTGACTAAATCTAATGTTCAAAATAATATTTCGCCAACCCTTCTATTTACAGGTACTTTTGGTGGTTCAACCCAATCGGGACAATTGAGACTAGTAGACATGCCGATGAAATTAATCGAACAGCTATTTTCCTTACCTTCAGAACCAGCTGTAGATGGTCTAATTAATGCTACTGCCAGTATTGCAGGCAGCAAAGATAACCCTCAAGCCAGGGGAGAGATTAGCATTGATAATGCTTCGTTAAACGATACCTCCATCCAATCAACCAAAGGCAGCTTTAACTATAAACAATCTCGTTTAGAATTTTCCGCCAGCAGCATAATTGCCACCAATGCCGATCCTTTGATTCTTCGAGGTAGCGTTCCCTATCAACTACCTTTCGCCCAAGCTAAACCCCAAAGCGATCGCCTAGAACTACAGCTTAACGTTAAAGATAAAGGCTTGGCTCTACTAGATATCTTTTCGCGGGGAGAACTCAAGTGGATTGACGGTGCAGGCAACATTGCCCTAGATATTACAGGAATTCTCGACCAACAGCAAAAACTACCACGTAAGTTATCGGCTCAGGGAATAGTCAATCTTAAAAATGCGACCATCTCAGCCAAGAGTTTACCCAAGAATTTGCTTACCAAAATCAACAGTCAGGTATTTTTCGATCTAGATAATGTGCGTGTCAATAACTTTGAAGGAGATTTTGGCGGGGGCAAAATTACCGCAACTGGCACTATTCCCTTTAGTGAAACAGTCCCCCTTAATCCTTTGACCATCAACTTCAATGACATTCAAACAGTTGCAATCCCCAAACTATATAACGGAGGCGTGAGAGGAAGCCTACAAATATTAGGTAAGGCAACCGAACCCAATGTCACTGGTGATTTAACTCTCTTTGACGGTACAATTCTGCTGAACGATGACAGCGATAGTGATGAAGCTAAATCTAAATCTACGGATTTTAGCGATCGCCTCAATGCCATTGCCAGACCTGATGCTGCCGAGCAGGGAATTGCCGCCATCACTCAATATAAAAATCTTAAATTACGTTTAGGTAAAGACATTCAGATTAGTCAACAGCCACTCTTTACCTTCACAGCTACGGGAAATCTAGACATCAATGGTACTTTTCTCCAACCCAGTCCCAACGGTACGATTAGGTTGAAACGCGGTCAGCTTAACCTCTTTACCACTCAATTAAACTTATCGCGAGACTATCAAAACACGGCTCGTTTTTCCAGCAATAATGGGATCGATCCTTTCTTAGATATTTTATTAATTGGTTCAGCGATCGAAGCCAGCAACCGCAACATTCCTAGTGAGTTATCGCCAACCGAAATTCCCGATTTTGGCTTAACCACCCTCGAAACTATTCGAGTCTCCGCCAAGGTAAAGGGACTTGCCAGTCAAATCACTAACAATAACAAAATTGAGCTTACCAGTAGTCCGCCTCGTAGTCCAGATGAAATTGCGGTCTTATTAGGAGGGGGTTTTGTCGAAGCTTTAGCAAACAGCAATGGTACTGCTGGATTGGCTACCTTAGCTGGTTCAGCACTCTTTGGTAGTTTAAATGCAGAATTTAATAACATTTTTCCCATTGGTGAACTAAGGCTGTTTCCTACCCCCATCATTGATGAGAATCGAGATAATCAAGGAGATGGCCTAGCAGGAGAAATCGCCTTTGACTTAATTAAAGATCTTTCTTTCTCTGTGCTGAAAATTTTAAACAATGACACTCCTGCTCAATTTGGTTTTCGCTATCGCCTCAACGACAACTTTGTCCTGCGGGGTTCGAGTAATTTCCAAGAAGATGGCACTAGAGGACTGATTGAATATGAACTAAGGTTTTGATTAACTAAGAAAAACTACAGTCCGATCGTCAAACTAAGCCGATTCTGGCTTGCGATAGGAAGCAGGATGAACAATCAATTCAGCCGTAGAACGTTTTTCTACCATTTCTTCGGTAATAATACATTGATAAACATCTTCGCGGGAAGGAATCTCATACATCACCTCCAGCATCAATTCCTCAACAATGCCTCTTAAGGCTCTAGCACCAGTCTTGCGACGAAAAGCTTCTTTAGCTAAAGCTTTAATTGCTCCTTCAGTGAACTCTAGCTCAATGTTGTCCATTCTCAACAGCTTTTGATATTGCTTGACAATGGCGTTACGGGGTTGAGTCAAAATCTGGACTAAAGTTTCTTCATCCAGAGGCTCTAAGGCTGCGGTAACAGGAATTCGTCCGACAAATTCAGGAATCATGCCAAACTTGACTAGATCGTCTAACTCTAATTTCTGTAAAACGTCGGCAGTACGCTTTTCTTTTAATCCAGATCGCTCTCCTTTCTGGATAAACCCAATTGACTTTTTACCCAAACGACGCTCAACCACCTTATCTAGACCAACAAATGCACCGCCACAGATAAACAGAATATTTTTAGTATCTATCTGAATACAATCTTGGTAGGGATGCTTGCGACCACCTTGGGGCGGTACATTAGCCACTGTTCCTTCCAGCATTTTTAGTAGCGCCTGCTGTACACCTTCTCCCGAAACATCGCGAGTAATCGAGGCATTTTCACTCTTACGGGCAATCTTATCAATCTCGTCAATATAGATAATACCTCGTTGGGCTTCTTCTACATCTAAATCGGCTACCTGCAAGAGTCGTAGTAAGATATTCTCAACATCTTCTCCTACATATCCTGCTTCAGTCAGAGTAGTGGCATCAGCTACTGCAAAGGGAACTTGTAAAACTTTAGCCAAAGTCTGTGCCAATAAAGTCTTACCGCAGCCAGTAGGCCCAATTAACAGGACGTTGGATTTCTGTAGTTCGACAGAATCTTCTGCGTCTTTAGCTTTATTTGCTATGCTCAGACGCTTGTAATGATTGTAAACCCCGACTGAGAGAACCTTCTTGGCTTCTTCCTGACCAATGACGTGTTCATCCAAACACTTCTTAATTTCAATTGGCTTGGGAATATCGCCAAAAGCAATACCACCCACTCTAGCTTTTCGTTTCTTGGGTGGCTTGGCTTCTGAATTACCAGACACAGCAGGAGAAGAGACTATTGCCCCCTCTTCGATTAACTCCTCATCTAGAATTTCGTTGCACAGTTCGACACATTCGTCACAAATATATACTCCAGGGCCAGCAATTAATTTTCTGACCTGTTCTTGAGATTTTCCGCAAAACGAACATTTTAGATGGGAGTCGTATTTAGACATATAGACCTCTGACTAGTAGAGCTTTTTAGGTAGTAGGTGTGAGAGTCGCTGACGATTTAGTAATAACTTTATCGATTAAGCCATATTCCACAGCATCTTCGGAAGACATATAGAAATCTCTCTCTGTATCGGCAGCTATCTTATCAAAAGGTTGACCAGTATGTCCTGCGATCAGTTCATTAAGTCTTTGCTTAATATAAAGGATTTCTTTTGCCTGAATTTCAATATCAGTAGCCTGCCCCTGCGCACCCCCTAAAGGTTGGTGAATCATAATTCGTGAGCTAGGTAGAGCCATCCGCTTTCCTTTAGTACCACCAGATAACAAGAAAGCGCCCATGCTAGCAGCAATACCATAACAGATTGTTACCACATCTGGTTGAATTTGCTGCATGGTGTCATACATCGCCAGCCCTGAGTAGACTGAACCGCCAGGAGAGTTAATGTAAATTTGAATGTCTTTTTCAGGATCTTCTGCTTCGAGATATAGTAACTGAGCAACTACAGAATCAGCCACCTTATCGTCAATAGCTGTCCCTAAAAAGATAATGCGCTCTCGTAACAGACGAGAGTAGATATCAAAGGCGCGTTCCCCTAGACCTGACTGTTCTACCACCATCGGTATGACATTCACTTCTGTCAGCATTGAGCTAACTTGAGGCAGGTTTTTGCTAACGAGGAAGCTATAGGCTGAATGCGATTCTAGCATAGGTTTTTGCCAAAAATTTGTCACTATTTTGAATATGTTATGGGCTGGAAACAATTATAGTTAATTGCTGAGGCTCCTTATATTTATTATGACTCAACTAACAATGATGAATAGTAGGGATTGCCAACCAAGAATGCTAATGAAAAAAAAATAGGGCAACTTAAAACTTAATTATAATTCTGCTTTTTTAGTTCTTCATTAGCAATTTAACTCATTTAGCGTTACTCAGAATCAGCGACCACTTCTGCCTCAACAGTTTTTATTTCCGTCTCAGAATCTTCTTGTTCTGCTTGAGCTTCTTGAGCTTTTTGGAGAGAACCTTCAGGAACCAGCTCTATTTGAGCTTTATCGCGTAAAAACTTATAAGTGTTTTCAGTGAGTAAATCGCTTGTGACCATTTCTAGTAAACGTTCCTCGTCTACTTCTTGTCCTGCCAGTTGTGGTCTTATTTCAGTGATTTTGGCATCGATCGCCCCTTGATCGGGTTCTAGTGCTTCTTTTTTCGCTATTTCTTGGAGAATTAATGATTTTTGTAGATTGGATACCGCTTCAGGGCGAGCATTATCTCGCAACATGGGAACATTATCCGAGTTAAACAACTGTTTGACATCCAAGCCCATTTGCTGCATTTGCATCAGGGTTTTCGTCAACACGCTAGTTGTTTCTTCCTGCACCAAAGATTCTGGCAGATCGATCTGGTTTTGTTCCATCAAGGCAGCAGCGATCGCCTCATTGATGTTATTGTTGGTTTGGTTTTGGGCTTGTTCTTTAAACTGTTTTTCGATCGACTCTTTATAGGCTGCGAAGGTGTCAAACTCATCATCACTGACTTCTTGAGCAAAATCATCGTCCAATTCTGGTAGCTCTTTGGTTTTTAGCTCATTCAGCGTAATACTAAAAATGGCTGGCTTACCCGCTAAATCTTCTTGGGGATAATCTTCAGGAAAGGTAACGGACACATCCTTAGTTTCTTCAGGCTTCATGCCCACAATGCCTTCTACCATGCCAGGAATTAGTTTGCCTTCGGCTATTTCCACCTGGAAATTAGTGGCGCTGCCCCCTTCGATTTCCTTATTTTCCTCTTCTGGGAGAATGCCTTTAAAATCAACGAATGCCACATCTCCCATTTGAGCTGCACGTTCTTCTACGGGAACAAGATCGGCTTTTTGCTCGCGACGCTGATTGATAAAATCATCAACCTTTTCGGGCTGATAGACTATTTCTTCTGCTTTAACGCTGAGATTATTGTAGTCAGACAGTTCTATACTGGGAGGAACATCTACGGCAACAGAAAAGCTAATCGCGTCCCCTGGATTATATTGTCCTAACAGTTCATCAAAATTGGAGCGTAAATTGGGTTGACCAAGAGCCTTAATCGATTCCTGTTCAATGGCATCTTGTAAAGATTTTTGAATTAATTCTTCGAGGGCTGCTGCCTTAATGCGATCGTTACCGATTCTTTGTAACAAAATGCGACGGGGTACTTTTCCTTTACGAAACCCAGGAATATTGCTGGAACGGGCAAGGTTTTGCACCATTTTTTCGTAGGCATTTCGAGACGCTTCTGGAGCAATTTCTATATTTAAACCAACTTGACTTTCAGGAAGTCTCTCCTGGGTTACTTTCATCGATGCTAATATCTCAAAACTACTGGGTTAATTTTAGGGTGGATCTAGGTAGGGATAAACTTAAGCTAAAGTTAAAACTTGCAATGCACTTAGTTAATTACTGTAGTAACAATAGTTTGCGTATCGAAATGTAAATAACCAGAACAATTTGCCTCAGTTTTTCTCCATGAACCAATAGTCATAATAATATATCTATTGAGCGAGCTACATCTTTTATTGACTAGCAAATTATCGGGTTATTTTTTAGATGTAGTTAAACTAAGCAATTAGACTGCTGAAATTAAAGCCAAAATAATTTTGTCTGAAACCAGATGATCGTCAAACTTTACTAAAATTGATAAGCCCGAAGGAGGTCAAGATAATTGTCTAAAAAAGTGAATGTAGCGATTTTAGGAGCGACTGGAGCAGTTGGTAAGGAACTACTAGATTTACTTGCCGAACGCCAGTTTCCTCTAAAAAATCTTAAGTTACTGGCATCTTCTCGTTCGGCGGGGAGTAAAATTGCTTTCAATGGTCAGGAAATAACCGTTGAGGTAGTGAGCGAGAATTCTTTTAAAGATATCGATCTTGTCTTGGCATCTGCGGGGGGTTCTACTTCTAAAAAATGGGCGCATCAAGCGATCGCTGCGGGAGCGGTGGTAATTGATAACTCTAGCGCTTTTAGAATGGATGAGCGCGTACCTCTAATTGTGCCTGAAATTAATTCTGCGGCGGCTGCTAACCATCAGGGCCTGATTGCTAATCCTAACTGCACCACGATTTTGATGGGGGTGGCAATTTATCCTCTGCATCAGGTTCAGCGTATTAAGCGCATCGTGGTGGCTACCTATCAATCTGCTTCTGGTGCAGGAGCTAGAGCAATGACAGAAGCTATGGTTCAAGCTCAGGATATTTTAAACGGTAAGCAACCCCAAGCGGAAGTCTTACCCTATCCGATCGCCTTTAATTTATTTCCCCATAATTCGCCTCTAAATGAGCAGGGATATTGCGAAGAGGAAATGAAAATGATTAATGAAACCAGGAAAATATTTGGCGATCCAGATATTGCGATTACCGCCACCTGTGTCCGCGTACCCGTATTACGAGCGCACTCTGAAGCTATTAATCTGGAGTTTGAGCAACCTTTTGATGTTAAGCAAGTTAGAGAGTTGATTGCAGCAGCACCAGGAGTCAAGCTAGTCGAAGACTGGCAAAGTAATTATTTCCCGATGCCGATTGATGCTACAGGCAAAGATCCAGTGTTAGTGGGTCGAATTCGTCAGGATATTTCTTGCGATCGCGGTTTGGAACTGTGGCTTTGTGGCGATCAAATTCGCAAAGGAGCAGCTTTGAATGCAATCCAAATTGCTGAGTTATTACTGCAAAAGAATTTATTAACAGTCCCTAATTCGGCGGTGAGCGCTTAAGAAACTAGCTAGCTGGGAAAATACAGACTGAGAACAGATTGAGAACAAATTGAAAATAGTAATCATAATGAGTCAGATAAATGCGTGAAGAACCGTTTGGTAGGGTAATAACGGCAATGGTCACACCATTTGCTGAAGATGGCAGTGTCAACTATGCAGTTGCCGAAAAATTGGCGGTTCACTTGGTAGAACACGGTAGTGATGGATTAGTAGTTTGCGGCACTACAGGAGAATCTCCAACTTTAAGTTGGTCAGAAGAGTATGAGCTATTTAAAGTAATTAAGCAGGCGGTGGGCGATCGCGCTAAAATCATCGCGGGAACAGGATCGAATTCGACAACAGAAGCGATCGCTGCTACAGTCAAGGCAGCAAAACTTAACCTAGATGGTTCATTGCAGGTCGTACCATACTATAACAAGCCACCCCAAGCAGGATTATACGAGCATTTTAAAGCGATCGCCGAGGCTTGCCCCGATTTACCAATGATGCTTTACAATGTGCCTGGCAGGACTAGTTGTAACTTGGAGGCAGAAACTGTAGCCAACCTAGCGCAAATTAGTAATATAGTGGCAATTAAAGAAGCTAGTGGTAATTTAGAACAAGCCTGTAAAATCAAATGTTTAACCCCCGCTAATTTTGCGATTTATTCAGGAGAAGATGCGTTAACATTGCCGATGATGACCGTTGGTAGTTCTGGAGTAGTAAGTGTTGCTTCTCATTTAGTCGGCAAGCAAATGCAGTCAATGATTGCAGCCTTTCATAATGGGGATAATCAACAGGCTACCAAAATCCAGTTACAGTTATTTCCTTTGTTTCAAGCGTTGTTTATGACCACTAACCCAATTCCTGTCAAAACTGCTTTAAGGTTGCAAGGATGGCAGGTAGGTAAGTTACGAACACCATTATGTGAGTTACAATTAGATTTATTAGAAAAGTTAAAGTTAATTTTGCCAGAATTAAACCTAATTTAGATAGCGTTAACAGCACTCTTTGATTGACTATTATTGTAATCAGTAGCTAAGATTTGGATTCTCTAATCAACAGCAGGTCTTTATTCATCAACAAACATTAAAGCTGGCCGCGATCGGCAGCTAGTCGTAGTTAGATCACAGTTAGCAGTTAGTCAAGAAAAAAAGTTAATTGTCCCCAGTAATAGTTCAGTTCTTAGAAAACTCTCTTCAATAGAAATTCTAAGGCGAATTTACAGTTTTTATTGAGTAAATAAAAAAGCGCGAATAACCACATACAAATAAACCACATGAGCAAAATAGTCAAAAAAAGCAAAAAGCCAACTGTCAAAATTATTCCCTTGGGTGGACTGCATGAAATAGGTAAAAACACTTGTGTCTTTGAATACGAAGATGAAATAATTCTGCTGGATGCAGGATTGGGTTTTCCCTCAGATCAAATGCACGGCATCAACATCGTTTTACCCGATATGACCTACTTGAGAGAGAACTCTCATCGGATTAAGGGCATGATTGTCACTCATGGTCATGAAGATCATATTGGCGGTATTGCTTATCACCTCAAGCAGTTTGATATCCCTGTAATTTATGGGCCGCGACTAGCAATGTCTTTGCTGAGCGATAAATTAGAAGAAGCGGGAGTTAGCGATCGCACTACCTTAAAAAGCGTTCTTCCCAGAGACATTGTCCAGATCGGTCAGTATTTCCGCGCTGAATATATCCGCAATACCCACTCCATCGCCGACAGCTTTACCGTTGCCATCCATACACCAATTGGCACAATCATCCATTCAGGAGACTTTAAAATTGACCACACTCCTGTAGATGGTGAACACTTCGATCTTCAGAAGCTAGCCGAGCATGGAGCCAAGGGTGTACTGTGCTTGCTGAGCGATTCTACCAATGCTGAAGTTCCAGGACATACCCCTTCAGAGAGATCCGTCTATCCCAACCTAGATCGCATCTTTAATGGCGCAGAGGGGCGGATTATGGTGACCACCTTCTCTTCTTCAGTGCATCGAGTCAATATGGTCTTAGACTTAGCTCGTAAGCATGGTCGCAAGGTTGCAGTCGTCGGACGTTCGATGCTAAACGTGATTGCCCACGCTCGTAAACTAGGGTATATCCAGTGTCGTGACGATATTTTTGAACCCTTACGCTCAGTCAATCGTTTACCAGACGAAAAAGTTTTAATTCTTTGTACTGGCTCTCAGGGTGAAGAATTAGCAGCGATGACCCGTATTTCTAAAGGGGAACATCGACAAATTAGTGTGAGGGAAGGAGACACGATCATCTTTTCCGCTAATCCCATTCCTGGCAACACTATCGGCGTGGTTAACACCATCGATCGCCTGATGATGCAGGGAGCAAAAGTAGTCTATGGACGTAAAGAAGGAATTCACGTTTCAGGTCATGGTGCGCGAGAAGACCACAAGCTCATGCTTAATCTAACCAGACCCAAGTTCTTTGTCCCTGTTCATGGTGAACACAGGATGTTGGTAGAACACTCAGGCATGGCTCAGGCAATGGGTATTCCGAAAGAAAACATTGTCATCATCAAAAACGGCAATATCATTGAACTTACAGAAGACAGCATTGGCGTTAATGGAGAAGTTCCTTCTGGTATCGAACTTGTAGACCGTGCAGGTATCGTGCAAGACAACGTGATGAAAGAAAGACAGCAGTTGGCTGAAGATGGTGTAATTACTGTCGCTGCTGCAATCAACTGGTCTGGTGAATTAGTCGCTACTCCTGCTTTACACCTACGGGGGGTGGTCACTTCCATCGAGCAATCTTTACTGCAACAGTTGGTCAATCGAACTGTCGAAAGAATTTTAAGCGATCGCTGGAACGATTTTAGTGAAACTAAAGACGGTGAAACTGAGGTTGACTGGACGGGAGTACGTCTAGAAATTGAAGGTGGTTTACAGCGTTTATTGAAGCGGGAATTAAAAAGCCGTCCTTTGGTAGTATTTATGATGCAAATTCCTGAAAAACAACCTGCTAAAACCACAACAGCCAGAAGAAGAAAACGTTCTAGTTCGATCGGCACAACTAGCACAGCTAGCTCAACTTCTGCACCTGTAATTTCTAGCCGTAAATAAGCTCTACTAATCTATCGATTTTGAATTGATATCTAGACTAAAGCGTTGCCTATGGTGAACAAAGGCAACGTTTTTTTTGTCAAACTACTTCCTACTCAATATTTCTCGTTTAAGCTTTGTTATTGATTAGTTAAGTAGTAGGTAGTCCTAAAGGACGACGCGTAGCTAGTGCTTTAGCATAAGCTTCGCAAATAGGTAGTGAATAGTAGGTAGCGTTACTTGTTACTCGTTACTCGTTACTTTTCTAGCCTCATAGATTAATCTGCATTTGTTAAACGAGAAGTATTGACTTCCTACTTCCCAAGCGCTCGCTGTTAGCTGTAGACTAAAATAGTCGGTTAAAATAGTTGTTATTTGTGAACAGACAATAGAAAATATAAACTTCAATTTACAATGTCAATCAAGCGATCGCTGTAGTTCAAGCCAATAAAAAACGATTACCTTTACTGGGAAATCAAACGATGTATAACTTTGAAACTCTACAACAAGGTTCAGCAAATGCTAACGGCATGACTTTATCGGTAGCTTGGCATTCAGGGGATAATACGGATCGAGTCTTTATTGAGTCAGCTCAATCACAATGGGGTGGTGATGTTGGGTGGCGCACCGCGATGGCTTATGATGCAACGAAAGCAATGGTTGTCGGTTTGGAGTCAGAGTTAAAACCCACTCGCCAGCAGCTACAGGCAACTTTAGCCAATCCTGATTTTACTTTTACTGGTGCTACAGGCATAGTCAAATTTTTACCTTCAGGCGATCGCAACCTTAAAGGTGTTCTAGTTCAAGTAGAATCAGGCGATCGCTCTGGGGTGGGTTATGATTTTGTGCCAGTTGAACCTTAAACATACTGTCAAACTACTGTAAAAGATATTGCCATAGCAAAATCATCACGGGTAAAAATATGGTGCTGAGGGCAATCGTACTAGCTGTTACTTGGCGATCGAGATTATACTCTTCCGCCAAAATTAAGTTAGTATTAGCCGTTGGCATCCCAGACATCAACACCATCGACAAACGGGCATCTCCTGTAAAGCCAAACCAAGTTAAACATAATCCTGTTAATCCTGGTATAACTAGCATTTTGAGTAGAGTAGGCATAATTGCCCAGTTGAAACAATTAACTTTTTTGATTTCTTGAATTTGGATTCCCGTTAGTAAAAAGGCACTGGCGATCGCTAGCAAAACTGCAAATTTAAGCCCCGAATCAACTGTTACGGTAAAGTCAACACTACGACTGTACCATCCCAGTACAAACGCCCATAAAGCAGGGACTTTAAGTAATTGCTGTAGCTGAATTGACCAACTAATTTTTTGTTGAGAGCTACCATAGTAATTAGCCAGCAAAACCCCCATTCCAAAACTACCAAATAAGATTTGGGTAACACTGTATAGCACAGCCCAACCTGAATATACCGAATTGACGAAAAGAGGGACGATGCTTAAGCCTAAATAACCCGTACTGCCTAAAGTAGAAGCCAAAATAAAACTACCTTGACCAGAAGAATGTTCTGGTATTGGCAAATCAACTTGCTTAGTTTGATAGCTAAATAAAGAAAATAAGTTTTTTACCAGATCTTTTGTCAAGATTGCCTGACTTAATTGTTGACCATAAAATAAATTTAAATTAGCTAAAATTAACCCTAATAACAATACCAAAATGGTAATTATAGGCGGAAACCAAATGTCTTTAATTAATGTAGTATTGTGAGCGATTACAAATATTTGTAGTGGTAAGCCAAAACGATATAAACTACGGCCGAGCGAGCGAGTAAATTTAGCATTAATTAATTTCAATCTTCCGAGAAAAACTCCCGTAACTGTACCTAACAAACTTAAAACGATAGTTTCCATGATGATTTGCTCTTGCTAGCAATTACTGCAAAATATGAGTTAATACCACACTCTTAATTACTCAGCAAATTTATGTAAGCAAAGTATTTAATAATCAAAAGCAAGTAAAACTGATGCTGTTCAGCTATATGCTGGCAGCATTTTTTAGTCATTATTTTTCGCTCAAAACTTCGCTTAAATTCTATTTTTATAGAATTTAAAAGCTTAAAAAACCGCTTATTTCACTCTTACAAGTTAGTTTTAACTTAAACTACTTTTTCAAAAGTATCTTTTGCTACTAAAGTTTGATTACTCCGTAAAATTATGAATTAAAATCATCGAAACATTGAATAAATTACATATTGATTGGTTTTTATTTAAAAATATGCTTTTTGAAAGTTTTAAAAATAACTTTGATTATTAAAAAATTGAGAACTAGTTTGAGATTTTTTGAAAAATAAATATAATGATCGATGCATTTAAGACATAATAATATTGCTAAAAATACATTGACAACTTATAAAAGCGTTTAATTTAATTTACAATTACCAAAATGACTAGTTTCTATAAGCTGGTCTAATACAGTCGAGTTTTTATCAATGCCGTTTTTAAAATGTCACAACAAACCGCTCAAAACTCTACTCAAGGTGATTCATCAGGAAAGTTAGTCTTATCGCATCGCTCAACCTCAATCATTGATAGCAGTAGTCCTCAGCAACAGCTAATAGAAGCTCAACAACAGCAAATTAATCAGTTAAGGGAAGAACTTGATCAACTCAAAAGAGACGGCGTTAACCCAAGTAAAACACATAAGTCTCGGCATTTCTGGCGTAATTTGAGACAGTATCTTGCCAAAATCAATCTTGGTTCAAATCATCAACCTAGATTTTCGCTGAATGAAATTTTGTTCTCTTATGTTGGCAGTTTTCTGGGTATTGCCACTTTAGCTTATTTAAGCGTTAATTCTGGTTATCCTTTGATTGCAGCCCCATTTGGCGCAGCAGCAGTATTAGTTTTTGCCGTACCAAATTCACCTTTAGCTCAACCTGGTAATCTTATTTTCGGTAACTTCTTAGGTGCGGTAGTTAGTGTATTGATGGTTTTTTTATTTGGTTCAGAGCCTTGGGTAATGGCTTTAGCTGTGGCAACGGCAATTAAACTAATGCAGTTGACAAAAACGCTGCATCCTCCTGGTGGGGCAGTTGCTTTAGTGGGAGTAATGAGCAAAGCTGAAGTAAGTTTTATTGTTACGCCTGTTCTTCTTGGTTCAATAATTTTGTTGTTTTGTACGATTGGATTTAATAACTTAATGCCAGGGAGATCTTATCCCAAAGCTTAATGATGAGGATTGCCAACATTGGCTAAAATATGGCAAAACTATTTAGATCATGACCACTTTAAGCAAAAAAAGAAAGCAATCCTGTTTGATTATCCTGGCTACAGTTTTTGGTAGTGCCGTAGTGGCAGCAGCACCAAAAGCTAATCTAGACTATGCTAAGCAAGTATTTTTAACGGTTGCCGATATAGCTATGTGTATGGTGATCTGGGATATTTACTTTGAAGAAAATTTATATCAGAAAAATATTACATCTATTTTGTTAGAGTTGTTTGGTGTCATTATCGTAAGTGCGATTACTGCCTATATAGCCTCTAAAGGAATCACGGCATTGAGCGATCGCCTAATTCTCTGGTTAGGAGAAATGGGTTGGTGGGTAATTGGCGCGATCGCCGCTTTGACAGCTAGTTTGCTTGGAGTTGGCTGGACGTTGTATTGTGATGATCAATATAGAAATTAAGATCTAATTAAAATAGTTATTAATTATTATAGTTATTAATTATTAGTAGGCGCTTAAAAGTATAAAGGTAGTGAAAAAAGCAAAATTAACCACTAAAGATGAGCAAATTGGTAAATGGCGATGCGTTTCAGGCTGTGGTGCTTGCTGTAACCTTGACCCCGAAGAACGACCAGATCTAGAGGAGTATCTCTCACCAGAGGAGCTAGAAACATATCTGAGTATGGTGGGGGAAGATGGCTGGTGTATAAATTATGACCACGACGATCGCCAATGCCAAATATACGAGCAGCGTCCGCGTTTTTGTCGAGTGCAGCCAGATAATTTTAAATCCATGTTTGGCATCGAGCCAGTAGAGTTTAATGAATTTGCGATCGCCTGTTGTCAACAGCAAATCACTGGCGTTTATGGAGCAAAAAGCCCTGAGTTAGAACATTACAACCAAGAAATTACCCAGGTTTAGACTTTCCTCCTGTCAATACTTCAACTTTTGAGGAAGTTGACCAATTCCTCTAATTTAGACCAAGCAGCTCCACTGCTGATGATTTCTTGGGCAATGGTAACTCCTTGAAGATAATCACCAAAAGGGACAAGTTCCCCAACCTGTAGAGCAAGAGAAGCGTTAAGAGCTACTGCATCTTGCTGTGCCGTTGTTCCTTTTCCTTGCAGTACATTGCGTAGGATCGTCGCATTCTCGTCAACGTCTCCACCTTGTAATGCGCTCAGGGATGCAGATTTTAAACCTAATGTCTGCGGATTAATCGTATCAGGTCTAATTTTACCCTGGTTAACTATCGTCAAGTCGCTAAGATCGCCTAATCCTGCCTCATCGAGCTTTTCTCTACCGTGCAGGGCGATCGCCTTTTTGACTCCCAACAGATTTAAAGCTTCCGCCATGCTATAAATAAACTTACTGTCATATACTCCAATTACTTGACCTGTAGGGCAAAGAGGATTAACTAATGGCCCTAAAAGATTAAATACCGTTCTAATTTTGAGGGTGCTGCGTAAAGGTGCAACACTTTTCATTGCAGGATGCCAGCCACGGGCAAACAAAAAAGTAACTCCCACATTTTCTACGGCTGCGGTGACTTTCTCTGGGGTAGCAGTTAAATCAACTCCTAAATATTCCAAAACATCTGCTGAACCCACTTTACTAGAAGCGGAACGATTACCATGCTTTGCCACTTTAATTCCCGCTGCTGCTGCCACAAACGCCACAGCTGTAGAAATATTAAAGGTAGATGAGCCGTCTCCTCCTGTGCCACAGGTATCGATTACAGGGTAAGCATATTTAATTGATTGCTGTTGCAAAGATTGATTTTTTAATACCTGCGCCATCCCTGCTAATTCCGTAGCAGAGACTCCCTTAGCTTGAATAGCTGTCAAGATTGCCCCCGATAACACTTCAGGAATTTGCTCGTTTAACCATCCTTCCATTAGTTGCGCAGCTTGAGACTGGGAAAGGGATTGTTGCTCTAATAGCTGTTGCAGCAAACTAGTGAAATCTAGAGGATTTGGGTTATTCATGATTATTTTTGCGAATTTAAACGAATTTCTCGCACTAGGTACAGAAGAGGATTTACAATTAGAAACAATATTCTTTTTAGCTCAGTTTGCTGAAAAATAAATTTAATCCATGAAATATTTTCTCCGACTAAGCGCACTTTTGTTGCTGTTAATTTGCTTAATTTTGCCTGTTCCCGCTTTAGCTGGGAGTTCTTCTTCTGTAACTCCTTCAACCTATAGCGAATCTGACTTAACCAATAAAGACTTTTCAGGGAAAGTTTTGCAGAGCGTAGATTTTGCCAGAGTCGATTTGTCAGGAGCAAACTTCAGTAACGCAGATATTAGAGGAGCAGTCTTTAATGCTTCTAATTTAGCTAAGGCTAATCTCTCTGGGGCAGATTTTAGCTATGGTTTTGGCTATTTAACCAACTTTGATGGTGCAGACTTGACTAATGCCAATTTTCAAGAATCAATTTTGTCATTTTCCACCTTTCAAGACGCAACTATCAACGGAGCAGATTTTACCTTTGCAGTTCTAGAAAAATGGCAGGTTAAACAACTTTGCGAAAATGCTACTGGAGTAAATCCGCAAACTGGGGTAGATACTCGTGAATCATTAGGATGTAAATAACCTGAGTTAGGGTTAATTTTATCTATCAGACTACATATCCAAAACTACAAACAGTATAGAAATTTGCTTAATATTCACCGACAATAGAAATATTCTTGAATCCTTAATCTTCAGCCATAAATAATGCCTCAAACAGTTTGGATTGCCAGACATGGTAACCGCCTCGACTTTGTTAATCCTGAATGGTTCAATACTGCTACGAGGCGTTATGATCCTCCTTTATCAGACGATGGTTTTATACAGGCAGCAGAATTAGGACAAAGACTTAAATCAGAGAACATTAAACATCTTTTTGTCTCTCCTTTTTTGCGCACCATTCAAACCGCTCACGAGGTAGCTCAAGTTATCAATCTACCGATGAAGCTAGAAGCAGGATTAGGTGAATGGCACAATAGCCAATGGATGACAGAATCACCTGAAATTCATTCTCAAGAGTTGTTGGCAACGGCATATCCTACGATCAATTGGAGTTATCAATCTCAGATTTATCCTCAATATCCTGAAACTAAAGCTGATGTTAATCAACGCACAGCAGCAACTGTTAAGCAGCTATTGTCTAAATACGATGAAGATATTTTAATCGTGGGACATGGTGCATCTGTATTTGGTGTGACCCAAGGCTTAGTGGCAGATATTCCTGATTCTAAGATTGCTTTGTGTTCTTTAACTAAGGTAGTGCGAGATGCTGACAATTGGAATTTAGAGTTTTTCGCTGATACTTCCCATTTAAGTCAGACTGAATCTCAAGTAAGGTTAAATTAATGGTTCTGTTAGGTAATGATTGTTCTTAATCTTAATCAAAGTAGCAAAACACCTGCCGATCGCGTAATTCCTTTTTCTAATATAATTGATGCGATCGCTCACGATCCTTTTATTGTTCTCGATCGCAATCCTTATTACAATTCGATTCTTAGTGGACAAAAAGAAAAAGCCTGAATACCATGGAAATCTTTCTTGCTTGAAACTTAATTTTCATGCCCAATTATCGAAGAGTATATGTTCCTGGTGGCACTTATTTTTTGACCTTGGTAACTTATTGTCGTCGTCCTTTATTCAAAGAACCAAGTAATATCAATATTTTACGTTCGGCGATCGCCAAAGTTAAAGCGCAAAAACCATTTGAGATTATGGCTGCGGTCATTCTAAGCGATCATCTTCATTTCATCTGGCGCTTACCATCTGATGATTCAGATTATTCTCAAAGGATATCAAGATTAAAAGTCTTGTTTACTAGAGCTTTTAAGGCAAATCAAAGCTCATCTTGGGAAATTTCGGCTTCACGGCATAAGCATAGAGAAAGTGATGTTTGGCAACGACGTTTTTGGGAACATTTAATTAAAGATGAAAGAGATTTACAACAGCATCTTGATTATATTCATTACAATCCTGTCAAACATGGGCTGGTTTCTTGCCCCCATCTGTGGGAGTATTCAAGCTTTTCTAAATGGGTAGGTAAAGACAGATATACCCAAGACTGGTGTTGTGTTTGCAAAAATATAGATTCGTAGGGTGGGCATTTTAAAATTTATCATGATGGTAAAACAATGTGATGATGCCCACCGAAATTCAATCTTCTAAATTTATTGATTGGTGGGCAACATAGCTCTGCCTGAAATGTTAGTTTGCTCTGGTTGATTTTGCCCACCCTACGAAGGCGCGATCGCTGAAAATGAAGCGAATGCTTTAAGTTCGTCCAGTATAGACAGCACCGTTAGGCATAATGGTTTCGTGGAAAATGACATTTTTACATTCGTAAGTCGTCAACCCAGTAGCCCCTCTCAAATCGGCATAGCTGAGGTTGGCATTTTTGAAACCAGCTTCCTCGAAAACAGCGTTTCTGAAGATGGCTCGACTCAGATCGACATCATAAAAAGTGGCTTGCCCGAAAATAGCATCACTGAAATCAGCCCCTTCCATATAGCTATTGCCGATAGTGCTTTCATACATCCGAACTCTATTGAAAATAGCGAAACTCAAGTCAACTCCGATGAAGTGACTGCTATCGAAGTAGGCACCGCTGAAGTTAGTCTCCCTGTAAATACCACCTCTAGCGATCCTATCGCGCCAACGAGTACCTCGAAAGCTTTTTCCAGTGAGATCCTTTTCTCCCCCAGCGTAGAGTCTAAGCAATTCTTCTCTATCCATAATTCAACACCTAAAATAATTAATGTACTAAATAATAGTGCAACCAAGATCTGGTCAGACTTACTCCAAACAGTCAGATTTGTATGTTGTGTAGAACGGAGTAAAACCAAAAATATACTAAGCTTTGGGCTATAGTGAGATCTCACTCCAAAAGCGATCGCCCACCCTACGAAAGCGCGATCGCTCTAAAGATTGATAATATTCCAGTTTTCATCGTTACGTACATAGTGGTGTTTACGATCGTGACTGGAGTAATTCTCCTTTGGGTTTTGTGTCTTAATCCAACCTACAAGATCGGCGATCGCTCTGTTCAATTTTTAATGAATGGTCAGGAGTCAGAAGGTTGTCAAGTTTCAATGACGAATTGAGATGAAGCAGAGAAAAAGGCTTTAATTTTAAGGCATTCTGAGGTATTATTGATGAAATTTAGATAACAAGCAGAATCTGAATTAGGTAGCTATATATAGACATTTATCTAAGATGAATTCTTTATCCCAAGAGTTAGAAGAACTTTATAATCAAGCACCTTGCGGATATCATTCTTTGGACTCAGAGGGAAAATTTATTCGTATTAACGATACCGAACTCAAAATGTTGGGCTATAGCCGAGAAGAAGTTTTGGGTCGCAAGTTCTGTGATCTAATTACTTCAGAAAGCTTGTTAATTTTTCAACAGAATTTTCCGATTTTCAAGCAGCAAGGCTGGATTAACGACCTTGAATTACAGTTGATTCGTCAAGATGGCAGCCTTTTACCTGTATCCTTGAGTGCCACAGCTATTGAAGACGAAGCAGGGAACTTCGTGATGAGTCGCTCAGTAGTGATTGATATTAGCGAACGGCAGACCGCGCTTCGCGATCGCCAACAAGCAGAAACGGAAAGACAGGCATTAGAGGTAAATCTCAGAGCTAGCCAAGAACGTTATCGCCTAATAGCAGAAGAGATTTCGCAGCGAGCAGCCAAATTAGATGCGTTTCGCGTCTCTCTCTCCAATGCGCTACGTCCACTGACTGATGCTGATGAGATTCAAGCGATCGCTGCTCGTGTCTTGGGCGAATACTTGGGAGCAAGCCGTGTTATTTATATTGAAGTATTATCGGGTGACGAGGAGGTCATCGTTCATAAAAATTACACGAATGGTGTTGCCCAATTAAGCGGACGATACCGTTTGGAAGAATACCGACGCAACTTGAGCGACAATCACAAGACAGGGCAAACCCAGATTGTGACTGACATTGCCAACGATCCTAAGTATACAGACGCTGAGAAGGCAAGATACAGCACGATCGATATTGCTGCACATATTGATGTACCCCTGATCAAAAACGATCGATTTGTCGCGTTGCTGGCGGTTCATCAATCCACACCGCGTCAGTGGACAGAAAC
The DNA here is from genome assembly GCA_019359095.1 of Pleurocapsa minor HA4230-MV1. NCBI lineage: Bacteria > Bacillati > Cyanobacteriota > Cyanophyceae > Pleurocapsales > Pleurocapsaceae > Pleurocapsa > Pleurocapsa minor. Next base: position 360,867 of record JAHHHZ010000011.1, read on the forward strand.
CGAGGTCAAACTGGTTGAAGAAACCGCAGAGCAAACTTGGGCAGGTGTCGAGCGCGCCCGTGCCGAAGCAGCTTTGCGGGAATCGGAAGAAAAATATCGCACCCTGTTCAATTCAATTGACGAAGGCTTTTGCATTATTGAAATGATCTTTGATAAGAACGAAAAGCCTGTTGATTATCGCTTTTTAGAGATTAATCCAATTTTTGAGCAACAGACAGGACTCGCAAACGCCCAGGGAAAAACAGCGCGTCAACTGATTCCCGACCTCGAAGAGCAATGGTTTGAAATCTATGGCAAAATCGCGCTGACGGGTCAATCCATTCGTTTTGAAAATCGTTCCGAAGTGATGCACCGCTGGTTTGATGCGTTTGCGTTCCGTTTTGGTAAGCCAGAACACCGACAAGTTGCCATCCTTTTCCAGGACATTAGCGATCGCAAGCAGGCAGAAACCTCTTTGCAAGAGGCTCAGGAAAGTTTAGCGATCGCCATTGAAGCTGCGCAAATGGGAACCTGGCATTTGGATCTAACCCGAGATGTTTCATCTAAGCGATCGCTGCGTCACGATCAGATTTTCGGTTATCAGACACCCCAACTGGAATGGGGAGAGTCAATTGCTAGGCAGCATATTGTGGAAGCAGACAGGGAAATTTTCGATGCAGCCTTTGCTTACGCCAGAGAAACGGGCAAACTCGATTTTGAGGTGCGTGTTCAATGGCCAGATGGTAGTATTCACTGGATGGCAGCCCGTGGACATTTTTACTTTGATGAGAATGGAAATCCTGTCAGGGGCGGAGGAGTGAACTTTGATATTAGCGATCGCAAGCAAGCAGAACTAGCACGGGAGAGATTTCTAACTGTTGCTTCGGATTTACAAATAATCATGGGGAACAACGGATATTTTCATTGGGTCAGCCCAAGTTTTGAACAAGCCCTCGGCTGGACAACTGAGGAAATGACATCCCGCCCCTGGATTGAATTTATTCATCCTGACGACATCAGCCCTTCTGTCGCTGAAAGTGATAGTGTATTTGCTGGCAAGGAAACCAATTACTTTGAAAACCGTTATCGACATCGAGATGGTTCCTATCGCTGGTTGTTATGGACAGCACAGCCCTACCCAGAAGAACAAGTGATTTATGGGGCTGCTATTGATATTACCGAGCGCAAACAAGCAGAATTAGCTCTTCAGCAACAAATAGCACGGGAACATTTACTGGCTAAAATAACCCAAGCCATTCACCAAACTCTTGATGTCGAGCAAATTTTACAAAGTGCGGTAGATTTGGTGAGGCAATTCCTGCAAACAGAGCGAGTGATTATCTTTCGTTTCCAACCAGATTGGTCAGGGAAAGTAGTCGCCGAATCAGTGGTGATGGAATCAATTTCGATTTTAGAATCTGAGATTATCGACCCTTGTTTTGGTGAACAATACGTCGAACCCTATCGCCAGGGACGAGTAGCAGCGATCGCCGATTTTCAGGCATCTGATGTCGAGTTATGCTATCAAGAATTAATGGCTCAATTTCAAGTCAGAGCTAATTTGGTAGTGCCGATCTTACAAAGGGAACATTTGTGGGGCTTACTAATTGCCCATCATTGCTCGGCACCAAGACCCTGGCAAATAGAAGAAGTCGAACTACTGCAACAACTAGCAACTCAGTTGGGTATTGCCATTCAACAAGCAGAATTACATCAACAAAATGTCCGACAAGCAGCCTTAATTGATATTGCTAGCGATGCAATTTTCGTCTGCGATTTGTCGAATCGAATTTTATTCTGGAGTCAAGGGGCGGAAAGGATGTATGGCTGGCGGGCAGTAGAAGTACAAGAAAACATAGCCCACGAACTTTTTCAACAAGAATCTTTATCTCAACTTACAGAAGCTCAAAGCATCGTTATTGAGCAAAATAATTGGTATGGGGAATTAAAACAACTGACCAAAGATGGTCGAGAAATCATAGTCGAAAGTCGCTGGACATTAATTACCGATCGACAGGGTAATCCTCAATCAATTTTGGTGGTCAATACCGATATTACCGAAAAAAAACAACTAGCCAAGCAACTGTTACACTCGCAACGTTTAGAAAGTATTGGCACTCTGGCAGGAGGGATTGCTCACGACCTCAATAATATTTTGACTCCCATTTTGGGCTTTACGCAACTTTTGCCCTTAAGGATTGCCAATTTAGATGATTCTAGTTTACAAATGCTGCAACTGATCCGCAACAATGCCCTGCGGGGTTCTAAGATCGTCGAGCAGGTGTTACTATTTTCGCGGGACATCGAAACGGAATGGGAATTGCTCAACCTAGCAGAAGTGTTAGAGGAAGTTCTCAAGTTGATTCAAGAAACCTTTCCCAAATCAATTACGATTGAAAATTCTGTTGCACAAGACTTGTGGTCACTTGATGGTGACTCCACCCAACTGCATCAGGTAATGATGAACCTCTGTGTTAATGCCCGTGATGCTATGCCCGATGGCGGAAAGTTACTCATTTCTGCTGAAAATCTACGTTTAGATGAGCAATATTTTTGCACCAATTCACATCTAAAAGTGGGTAATTACATTTTAATTACCGTCACCGATACGGGAATGGGTATTCCGCCAGAGATCGTCGATCGCATTTTCGATCCTTTTTTTACTACCAAAAAACCAGGTCAGGGAACGGGATTGGGATTATCTACGGTAATCGGTATTGTCAAAAAACATGGAGGTACAATCAACCTAGAAAGCGAGCGCCAAAATGGTACTCAATTTCAGATTTATTTACCTGCCTCAGCAACAATAACCGTCAATGAAGCAATAATTGGTGAAACTATCCCCTCTGGACAGCAAGAATTAATTTTGGTGGTGGATGATGAAGCGATAATTCGAGAAGTGACGAAAGCTACTTTAGAAATCTACAACTACCGAGTGATTACTGCTAATGATGGTATTGAAGCGATCGCCATTTATGCTCAACAACCCCAAGCGATCGCCGTGGTGCTGATGGATTTAGTTATGCCAGAAATGGATGGTCTAACTGCTATGCGTGCCTTAAAAAAAATTAATCCCCATGTCAAGCTGATTGTCACTAGTGGATTAGCCACCAAGGAAAATGTTACTACCGCTGAATCAATTGGTATCCAATCCTTTCTGGTTAAACCCTACACAACAGAAAAGTTATTGTTTAATTTAAATAAAACCATCCTAGCTCAATCGGGCTTGTCGAAAAATCAATAATCAGTCACTTCTGGTAAATTATGGGTAACTAATGCTGATGAGCTTATTGTCATGACGAGAGCGATATTTCAACCCCCAAAATTACGCCTAGAAGAATGTGAAGATGAAGAACGCAAGGTAACTTGGCTAGAGTTGTTTTTCGATTTGATTTTTGTAGTGGCGATCGCTCAACTAGCCCATAATTTTCATGCAGATTTTAGCTTACTGGGTTTAGCCAAACTAGGCGTTTTATTTGTCCCCGTGTGGTGGTGCTGGGTTGGCGAAGTCTTCTATGACACACGTTTCGATAATGATGGTTTAGTAGATCGCCTCATTACTCTGATGCAAATGGCGATCGCAGCGAGTCTGGCAGCTAATATTCATCATGGTTTAAGTAGCTCATCCGTCGGATTTGCCCTCAGCTACATCGCCTTTCGTGGCGTATTAATCTGTCAATATCTCCATGCAGGTTATCATATACCCCCAGCAAGATCCCTCACCAACTGGTATGCTGTTGGCTTTACTATCAGTCTTTTATTCTGGTTGGCTTCGTTGTTTGTGCCTCTACCCTGGCGTTTTGGGCTGTGGGGGTTGGGGTTAATTATTGATTTTGCCATTCCTCTAACTGCAGGAGAAAAAGTAGCTAAAGTTCCGCCTAATCTGACTCATACCACCGAAAGAATTGGGTTATTTACGATTATTGTTTTAGGCGAATCGATTGTTTCTGTAGTCGGTGGAGTATCTGAACTTGCTTGGACTCCTACTTCAATTGCGATCGCCCTATTAGGCTTATCCATTGCTTTTAGTTTCTGGTGGATGTATTTTGATACGGTGGATGAATCTCCTCTTCACGCCATGAAAAAAGGCAACATGACAATTGCCCTCACTTGGCTATATTCTCACCTACCATTGGCTGTCGGTTTAACTGCTACTGGAGTAGGAGTCGAAAAGATGATTAGTGGTTTAGACAATGATGCTGCCAGAGGAGAAAAAGTTTTATTTTGTCTAGCAGTTAGTCTGTGTCTGCTGATTCTCTCCAGCCTCCATTGGACAAGCTGTGAGTTAGGTCAAACTAAATGTAAAAAAATCCTGACCTACTATCGTCTTGGTGCTGCTGCTTTTGTCTTAGCTTTGGCGATCGCCTGTAATGTTTTATCTTCCTTAGTAGTTATTACTTTGGTGGCATTTGTCTGCGCGATTCAAATCGTTTTAGATATTTTCAACACCTGCCCTTGAGCAATTAAGTAGGTGGGTGTAATTAAATTGGAAATGAGGTTAGGGAGTAACAAGTAATGAGTAATGAGTAACGAGTAACAAATAGCTCTAAGGGTAGGGGTTTGATCAATTATTTTGCCTACCTACTTAACAACGAGCAATGAACAATGAGTCCTAAAGGATTAGCTTCGCGTCACAATGAGCAGTGAACAACTATGAGTAATCAGTAATTATTAATCAGTCCTAAAGAATAAGCTTCGCAAATAATCAGTAATTATCAAACCCGTTATAATCGCCATATTCTGTAAAATTTTCGGTATCCATGAAAGAGCGTATTGCTAAATCCTTTGATATTTTCGCGAATAAATTAGTGCAGTTTAGCCAGGAAAAGGGTCGTTTATCTTGGTGGGTATTTTTGTTTGTTTTGGCTTTTACCCTGGTATCTATCACACCTTTACCTGGACATTCTCAGTCAGCTAGAAATCAACCTGTTGAACAAATTTGCCAAGCCGATCCCAAAAGAGAAATACGGGGTGTCTGGCTCACTAATGTTGATAGTGATGTCTTGTTTGAGGAGGAGAAAACCAAAGAAGCGATCGCCTTACTCGCCAAAGCTAATTTTAATACTCTTTATCCTACGGTTTGGAATTGGGGCTATACTCTCTATCCTTCAGAGATAGCTAAATCTTTTACTGGACTGTCTCTTGACCCCACGGAAGGACTTCAAGGACGAGATATCTTAGCGGAAATGGTCGAATTAGGACATGAACAGGGAATGAGCGTCATTCCTTGGTTTGAGTTTGGCTTTATGGCTCCTGCTGATTCAGAGTTGGCACGTCATCCTGAATGGCTCACCGCCAGGCAAGACGGCAGTACTATTTGGTGGGAAGGGAAGGTACATCAAAGGGTGTGGTTAAATCCTTTGCGTCCAGATGTGCAGCAGTTTATGACGGATTTAATTGTCGAGATTGTCTCTAACTATGACATTGATGGTATTCAGCTAGACGATCATTTTGGCTACCCATCAGAATTAGGTTATGACGACTATACTGTCAAGCTATATCAAGAGGAACATGAAGATAAACTACCGCCAAAAGATCCGCAAGATCCAGACTGGGTGCGCTGGCGTGCTGATAAGATCACAGATTATGTAGAGACTCTATTTCACGAAATTAAGCAACATAACCCTAACGCCATCGTTTCTGTTTCTCCCAACCCTCAGCATTTTTCCCTTAACTCTTTTTTGCTTGACTGGCATCGCTGGGAAAGAAAAGGCTTGATTGAAGAGTTAGTTGTGCAACTATATCGTGATGATAACCAGAGCTTTATTAACGAATTAGAACAGCCTGAAATTCAAGCAGCAAGAGAACATATTCCCGTAGGCATCGGCATTCTCTCTGGTTTAAAAGGTCGTCCGATTCCTTGGCGGAGAATATACCAGCAGGTTAAAATCGCTCGCGAGCATAAGTTTGCGGGGATATCTTTTTTCTTTTATGAAAGCCTTTGGAATTTAGCCAAGGAGTCTCCCACAAGCAGACAGGCTGCACTAAAGAGTTTACTTTACCATCAGACACAACCTTCTCACGTATCTGACTGTAAATCCTGATCCCCATAATGATGATTAGCGCGATTAATTTGGGAATAATGACCTGGGGTGTGCAGCATGGAGAACCCAAACTAAATGGACAGTAGATTAAAATATTTGACTATTGAAGACTATAGCGTTCTACTAGAGCAAGCCCAGGTAGCCACCTATAAACAGCATGAAGTAATTCTCAAAGAAGGTCGTCCATCCCAGGCGATCTATTTAGTACGTAAAGGTACGGTGAGGATTGAAAGAGCGGCTACGGGTAGAGATGTGGCGATCGCTTTTCTCGAACCAGGAGAGGTTTTTGGCGAAATTTCTTTTCTTGAGGGTGTGCCAACTACTAGCGGTGTAATTGCTCAAGAAGATGTGGAAGTTTGCGTGATTAACCAAGAGCAACTTACTGTCTTACTGTCTACTAAACCTGGTTTATCGGATCGTTTTTATCAATCTTTGGCACATAATTTGTCTGGTCGTCTTCATCAAACTTCTTCTTTGGTGTCTCACTTAATGCGACGGGTACGTATGGCACCAGAATATCATGGTCATCGTACGGGACAGGCTGGACAAAATGAAATTCCTCCTGAATTAGTTGGTGAAACTGAATTATTTAAAAAGAATTTAAGCAGCATCGAACAGTTAATTCGTCACCGAGAAATCAGTGAACTGGATGCTCAAATACAGATTGACAAAATCTGTAATATGTTGATTAGCACCCTTAGAGAGCAAATTATCGAAGAGCCAAAAATTGCTCAGGCAATTGGGACTTTTATTTTCCGTGAAACCTTTCCGTTTTTCATGCTCAGTAGTTTCCTAGATCGAGCTTTTCGTAGACCAGGAGGTTATGTTAGCGACTCTTATGTGACTGAATTGCTTTCCCAAAACGAACCAGAAGGGGATGGCTATTTGGGCATTTATCTAGACCGTTGGATTCGCTCTCGACCTACCTGTTTAGCTCTTAAAAACCGTGGCGGGATCATTACTGAAACCATAAAACATCTAATTCATAATTGGACGGAATCAGGTCCCGTACCCGTCACTAGTATCGCTAGTGGTTCAGCAGCGGAAATTTTGGATCTGTATTTTCGAGCCGAGCCACCTAATGTTCATGTCACCTGCATCGATTTTAATCATCAGGAAATATCTTCGGCTGCTAACACCGCTCATAAATGGGGTTGGCAAAATCATCTAACCTTTGTTCAAGATAATTTCTTTTTAATCGCTGAAGGCTATAGTCAAATTGATATTCCACCCCAGAAAATGATTTATAGCGTTAGTATGGCAAATTGTTTGCGCGATCGCGAATTTATTCGGATTCTCGACTGGATTTACGATCATCTTTTACCTAACGGAATTGTTATTCTTGGTAATCTACATGCTGCTAACCCTGACCGTATTTTACTCGAACATATTCTGGAGTGGCATTCGATCTATCGCTCCGCAGATGATTTAGAATCGCTATTTTCTCGTTCTAAATTCCGTTCTCTTCCTCTGTCAATTCAGTCTGATGAATATGGCGTTGAATTATTTGTAATTTGTAAGAAAGCTTGGGAAATCAATAAATAAGATAGTAGCCGTACTGGGAAATAGGAAGTAGGAAGTAGGAAATAGGAAATAGGAAATAGGAAATAGGAAATAGGAAGTTTTAACGGTGATCGAAGATGTTCTGATATTGCAGCATGTCTAAAGCGACCAATACAGGAACTACCTGAAAACACTGCTGTGCTAGCTGTTCTCTACCTTCTCTTTTAAGCATTTCCATGAGTTTTTCTTTCGCATCCAGTAGATATCGCACATCGTTAGCTGCGTAATCATACTGCTCACGGGAAAGGTTATCCATATTTCCCCAATCAGAACTAGTAATACTTTTATCTAAATCTACTCCAGCTAATTCAGCAATTAAACTTTTTAATCCATGATTAGAAGTATAAGTCCGAGCTAGTTTACTAGCAATCTTGGTGCAAAAAATTGGTGCGGTTTCAATGCCAAAGGTCACGTTGAACTGTGCCACATCAAAACGAGCATAATGAAAGACTTTTGTAACATCCCACGAAGTAAGTAACTTTTCTAGATTGGGTGCTGCTGTTTGTCCTTTAGAGATCCGTATGGCACTGACAAACCCTAGATCATCGCAAATTTGCACCAAACACAGGCGATCGCGTCCTAAAACTAAACCCATCGTTTCGGTATCAATCGCCACTGCTTCTGCTGCCATATAGCGAGATAAACTGGCGCTATCTAAATCTTCATCAAAAACTTGAACGTTCTCTAAAACCATATTGCCGATCTAATTTTCTTTAATAAATATTTGACTGAAATAATATTCTCCTTATTTATTTTTGGCTACTCTAATGTGAGTTTGAGTTACGACAATTTAACGGTTAGGTTAGCCATAAAACGAATCATTCTAATTTTTAATTAGGTTACTATTTCCTGCCAAACTCATAAGTAGGTAGGCAAAATAATTGATCAAATCCCTACCCTTAGAGCTATTTGTCCTAAAGGATACCGCTCCGCATATTACTCGTTACTTGTTACTTGTTACTCCCTAACCTCATTTCCAATTTAATTACACCCACCTACTTAGCTTAATATTGCCCGTAGAAATCAGTTTAGTCAAAGTCGATATAGCTTAATCTAGATCAAAGTACTTAAATGCTGAATTAGCTGTGGCGCTTGTTGAACTCCTTCTATTTTTTCGGCTGGCTGACCGTCTTTAAATAGAACTAACGTTGGCAGAGCTTCAATTTGATACTTAGAGGCTAGATTAGGATACTTATCAGTGTCAATTTTGACTACCTGAAGGCGATCGCGTAAAGTTGCGCCAACCTGTTCGAGAATGGGAGCCATCATTTGGCAAGGACCACACCAGGTAGCATAAAAGTCTACTAACACAGGGACATTAGAACTTTCTAAGAGATCTTCAAAACTGGAAAATTGCTTTTTAACTGACATAGCGATCGCCTGATATATTGCTTACTAACTGGGTCACAAGAGAAAATTAGTCTAAGAGACTGGTTAGCCTATATGATAGCTAAGTTAATGGGAAAGCTAGATAGAGTTGTAGTAATTAGTAATTTTATTTAGTTTTTTAAGCTTATTTTAGAGGGGCAAGGTATGGAGTTACTGCCAGAGAATTTACAGCATTTAAAAGATAAAGTTGCCATTGTTACAGGTGCTTCCAGGGGAATTGGCAAAGCAGCAGCGTTGGCATTAGTTACTCAGGGGGCAAAAGTAGTGATTAACTATGCTCGCTCTAGTGAGGCAGCAGAAGCTACTGTTAAAGAAATTACTGATGCTGGAGGAGAAGCGCTCGCCGTACAGGCTGACGTTTCCCAGAGTGCCGAAGTGGATAATTTAATTAAGACAACTCTGGATAAATTTGGACGTATTGATGTTTTAGTTAACAATGCAGGTATTACTAAAGATACTCTCCTACTACGGATGAAGCCCGAACAGTGGCAGGCCGTAATTGACCTCAACCTAACTGGGGTGTTTCTCTGTACTAAAGCCGTGAGTAAAACTATGCTCAAGCAGCGTAGTGGCAGAATTATCAATATTGCCTCAGTAGCAGGACAAATGGGTAACCCAGGACAGGCTAACTACAGCGCAGCCAAAGCTGGAGTAATTGGCTTTACTAAGACTGTTGCCAAAGAATTAGCTAATCGTGGGATCACCGTGAATGCAGTTGCCCCAGGATTTATTGAAACTGATATGACTCACGATCTCAAATCAGACGACATTATTCAGTTTATTCCCTTGGGTCGCTACGGCAAACCTGAAGAAGTGGCGGGGACAATTCGCTTTTTGGCTTCAGACCCCGCAGCAGCCTATATTACAGGTCAAGTATTTAACGTTGATGGTGGGATGGTGATGGCTTAAAGTCGTTGGAGATTTTGTGGTTTTAGTTTGGGGTCAATTGGCTCGTAGCTATAAGCTCTAAGCTATAAGCCTTTTAAGCAATGAGTCCTAAAGGATTATTCCTAAAGGATTAGCTCGCAAGCTCGCGTCCTTCGCGTCACAATGAGCAATTAACAGTGAAAAATTCAGTAATTAGTCCTAAAGGATAAGCTTCGCAAATAATTAGTAATCAGTAATCAACTGTTACGGGTAGTTCTTGGATTCGTCGGGCTAAGTCTTCGGTAGATTTAGAGTTGTGCAGCACCATTGTTGTGGTTTCGTTGCGCTCAAAGCCGATGCGCTCATAGAAGCTTTGTTGATGGGTGGTAGTTAGGTAAACCCTTTCTACTTTGCTTACCATCGGATGAGATAAGACAGTTTGCACCAGTTTTCTACCCAAGCCTACTCCTTGGTAGTCGGGGTCAACAACTACATCCCAGATGCCAGCGCGGTATACTCCATCTGAAGTTGCTCTGGCAAAACCGATTAAGCGATCGCCATCCCAGACAGTAACTACAGGATTGCTGTTGGCGATCGCCATTTTTAGATCGTCCATATTTCGCGATCGCGCCCAAAAAGCAGTTTTGACAAATAAATGTTGCAGTTGTTCAAAGTCTACTTTTGATTTATCGGCACAAAACTGAATATGACTACAATCCATTGCGGTTACCACCTATTGCTATTATTGCAAGAACAGAACTCTGAAGATCGCGTTTTAAACTAGCTTATTTATTTTTTATCTGGTGTAATACCAGACATCAGATGTGATTTTCAGTGTTTTTAAAATACTATCGCGATCTTTGCAAATTTTTGGTGAATTATGCAAGATTTATATAGTTATTTCCTGACATTCTAACTCACGAATAACAAGAGGTGCATTGGATAAATATTCAATTTATTTCTGGAAGATCGTAGAAAATCATGTCTGCGTAAGGATCTTGTTTCGTTGCGAGAAGTCGTGTTTGCCAATTACCTACGTGCAGTTCTAATTGATGATTATCAGGATCTAGAATGTATAGTGAATCTCCCTCACTTTTATTTTCTTGCCATAGTTTGAGATTGAGTCGCTCATTTTGCTGGCACTCTCGCAAAAATTCTGGCGAAACACTAAAGGCAATATGGGTGTAGTTTAAAGATCTTGAACTATCAAGATGGTGATTTAGACTTAAACACAGCCAAAAATCACCTGCGAGTAGATATGCGCCGCGTTTCCATTTAGCCAGAGGCTTACAGCCTAAAGTTTGAGTATAAAAGTTAAAGGATGTTTTTAAACAAGAAACTGATAAAGTAAGGTGGTTTAATCCTTGCAACATAGAGTTTAAAGCTTCCTCGCTCTTTTACTGTTTATATTCTGGATAATAATTTTTATGATAACGATCGCTTTACCAAAAGGTGCTTTATTAAAAGACAGTATCGAGCTATTTAAGAATTTAGGCTTAGATTTTAGTGCTTTCCTCGATAAAAACAACCGTCAACTACAAATTACCGAGGCGACAAATACCGCTAAAGCTTTACTGGTAAGAGCGCAGGATGTGCCTGTATACGTCGAATACGGTCAAGCACAGCTAGGAGTTGTGGGTTATGATGTGTTGCGAGAAAAACAGCCAGAAGTGGCGAATCTCGTCGATCTAGAATTTGGCTATTGTCGCCTATCGGTAGCTGTACCTGCTAGTAGTTCCTATCGTCGTTCTGTGGAATTGCCTCCCCACGGTAGAGTGGCTTCTAAATTTGTTAACTGTGCCAAAGAATATTTTGATGGTATTGACTTGCCCATAGAAATTGTACCGTTGTCTGGTTCTGTCGAGTTGGGGCCGATTACAGGGATGTCTGAGGCGATCGTCGATTTAGTTTCGACAGGGAAAACGCTGAAGGAAAATGGCTTGATTGAAATTGATGTGCTATGCGAAAGTAGTGCCAGACTGATTGCTCATCCCCTTAGCTATCGTTTAAATCGAGATAATATCAACGACTTAGTATCTCAGCTCAGAAGTTAGCAATTCTTGATAATCCTGTCATAATTTAAATAATTAGTGCGAATTAGTTTTACTCAAATTAATTAGTTTTTAGCTATCAGCTTCTGAGATAAAAGCTGGTAATAATAGGTGATTTGCAGATTCTTTAGGTTATTCCGCATCCATTAATATTGAAATTCATGACCATCGCCTCGACTAAGCCCAATCAAGTTAGAAATCAGGACAATGATTGGCGATTATTCCTTAAGCTGATTCCCTATGCCAGTAAAAGTAAGGGAACTCTGATTATTTCTCTCATCTTATTAATACCATTGGCGATCGCAGGTTCAATTCAACCCTTGATTGTTGGTCAAGCCATATCTTTGCTTAAAAACGAACCAACCTGGAGTTTTTTGAGTGGTGTATCTGTCAGTCGAGGAATTAATCTGTTATCAGGGTTGTTGCTGCTAACTATTGTAATCAGGCTGATGTTTGCTTCAGTTCAAGGTTATTTAGTCCAAAAGGTTGGACAAGAAATTACGGCTGAAGTTCGCCAGGATTTATTTACTCACGTTACTTCTCTAGCGTCTAGCTTTTTCGATCGCACTCCTGTTGGTAAATTAATTACTCGCATTGCTAGTGATGTAGAAGCCTTGGGCAATGTCTTTGCTAGTGGTGCAGTAGGAGTAGTGAGCGATTTTGTTTCGATTGTGGCGATCGTGGTAGTAATTTATGTTACCAACTGGAAGCTGGCATCAATTTTGGTTTTTATGCTGATTCCCGTCACTGCTCTAATTATCTATTTTCAACAACAATATCGTAAGGCTAACTATTCTGCTAGAGAAGAACTGTCTCAACTCAACTCGATGCTGCAAGAGAATATAATGGGCATCAATATTGTTCAGCTATTCCGACGGGAGAGATATAACAGTGAAATGTATCGCTCAATTAACGAACGCTATCGTTTAGAAGTCGATAAAACTATTTTTCACGATTCCGCTGTATCCGCCACCCTGGAATGGATTGCTTTAGTGGCGATCGCCGCAGTCCTCTGGTTAGGAGGTATATTTGTGCTGCAAGACACGATGACTTATGGTGCGCTATTGGCATTTATTCTCTATGCTCAACGACTATTTAATCCATTGCGTCAGTTTGCGGATAAATTCACGATGTTTCAGTCTGGATTTACGGCTATTGAAAGAATTACCGAACTTTTAAACGAACCTGTTGAAATTAGAGATAAGGTGATTACTATAGCCGAAGGACATCGCACTTTATTAACTACAAATACAGATAATTCCTTAACTGGAGAAATCCGTTTTGAAAACGTTTGGTTTGGCTATAAACCCGATGAATACGTCATTAAAAACCTGGACTTTACGATCAAACCAGGAGAAAAAGTAGCATTAGTTGGCCCTACAGGCGCAGGAAAAAGCTCGATTATTCGTTTACTCTGTCGGCTATATGAACCCAGTAAAGGTAGAATTCTGGTAGACGGTATTGACATTAGAGATATTCCCCAAGCAGATTTACGGCGCTATATTGGCGTTATTTTACAAGAGAGCTTCTTGTTTGCAGGAGATGTTAAACGCAATATTACTTTGGGTGATAATTATTCTCTTGAAGAAGTTAAGCAGGCTGCCAAATTAGTTAACATCGATCGCTTTATCGAAGACTTACCCGATGGTTATGACACGGTGTTACGAGAAAGAGGGACAAACCTTTCAGGAGGACAAAAACAACTTTTAGCCTTTGCGCGGGTAGCGATTCGTAATCCTCACGTTTTGATTTTGGATGAAGCAACATCTAGTTTAGATGTCACCACCGAGGCTTTAATTCAATCCGCTTTAGACCAAATTCTGATTAATCGTACGGCAATCATTATCGCCCACCGTCTATCTACAATCCGCAATGTTGATAAAATTTTGGTCTTGAAGCGAGGAGAATTAGTCGAATTTGGTAGTCATGATGAATTGCTGGAAAACGATGGTTTATACGCTAGCTTGTATAAGTTACAGATGCTTGGTCAGTAATACTGCTCGTTAGTCAGGAGTCCAAGCTAATTTTAATTATGGAAAATAGTAATAATCTGACGATCGCCTTATCAATCTTATTCTGGTTAACTCCTATTGCCCTAACGATTCATCTGGCGCTCAAAAAAACTGAGTCAAATACTTACAAAAAAAGACTGGGTTATCTCTATGGCAGTTTATGGGCGATCGCTTGTTTGAGTTATGGCTGGTTATTTATTCACTAGCCAGCTGGGCTGATAACTGTTTTAACTCTGGCATTAGCTGAGCAAAAGCAACTCCCCGATGGCTAATTCTATTTTTAGTTGACGCAGACATTTCGGCAAAAGTCTGTTGTTGTGTCGGGACATAAAAAATCGGATCGTAACCAAAACCACCGTTCCCACGGGGAGAGTTCAAGATTTCACCTGGACAAATTCCTGTTGTTGCCAAGATAATCTCGCCTTGAGGATTAGCAATAGCGATCGCACAGATAAACTTCGCCTGTCTATTTTGGCTATCTCCCAACTCCCTCAGCAAGCGATTAATCCGATCTGAGTCTGTCTTGCCATAACGCGCTGAATATAGTCCTGGCGCGCCATCTAAGGCATCTACCGCTAGTCCAGAATCATCAGCGATCGACCATTCACCTACAGCCTTTGCTACCTTTGAAGCTTTGAGACGAGCATTAGCGATAAAAGTAGTCCCAGTTTCATCTACATCAATCTCGGCAGGTTTTAAGACCAACTCCCAAGGTAAATCAACTAAATATTCCTGTATTTCCTCAAGTTTTCCAGGATTTCCTGTAGCGACAACTAACTTTTTCACGGTTGCAATCAATATATTTAAGATTTTTCGTCAACTTACCATGAAAAACTAACTAAAAACTTGAACTAGAAAGCTATAAACTTTAAACTTCTTTTTATGAGACAGCTCATAGCTTACAGCTTACAACTAAATTTACTGAATTACGGCTTGAGCATAATATTGATCGGCAAACAAGCTAAAATTAGCTTCATCAGGGTTTTCGGTGATTGCGATCAAGATTTCGGCTGATTGATTTACCCAATAATCTTGAGTGCCAAACTCCGCTTTGGAGAAGTTATTATTATCTTCATAAGTCATGGTTTGGGTGGTAAATTCGGTGGCGTTAAACGCTGCAAAATCGCCGATCGCAGTTCCCTCATTATAGCGGACGATAGAATTGGAACTTTTCTCGTTATAAATCCCTGCGATGTTAACGTTTGTATTAAAGCTAGGGGCTAAGAAGTCTGAACCCACATTAACCACCTTGTTATTGTCCATCGTCGTGCCATTGGTGGTGTCGTTCCAAATATGAAAAGCGTTAATTTTTTCAAAATAGCTATCTTTCAAGATAACGTTGTTGGTGTTAAAAAATTTGATGCCAGAAGTATCATGACTTTGAGCGTGATTGGCTGCTAAATTAACAGACTGCACATTAACGTTGGTGATTTGCGCACCATTAGTATCGCCAACCCCAATTCCTTTACGATCTACGTCATACACGCTAGTATTGCTTAATTTCAGTCCATCAGCATGATCCAAGGCAATACCAGTTTGGTTGCCATCTGCAATCATTCCATTCTTGCCGATGTTGTGAACCTCAAGATTTTGCAACGTTAAATTTGTAGCTCTATAACCGTGAATACCATTATTACCGTTAGTTATTTCTATATCCTGAATAGTTGCCCCTGAAGCACCTGAATAAAGAGTGATGATTGAATTGAATGTGCCACCACCGTCAATTACTGAATTTTCTTGACCATCCAGGATAATATTTTTATCAATGATCAAACCTGAAGTGTAGTATCTATTATTGCCCAATTGAACCACGTCACCACTATTAGCAGCTGCGATCGCACTAGCTAAATCTCCACCAAAATCGCGATCGACATCGATAGTATTATTAGTGGAAGGAATATAAGAAGTATCAACATAAGTAGTGTCAATATAAGAAGTGTCAACATTATCAATATTATCGATAGTATTGATCGGGCTACTCTGCTGATCGAGAAAATTTAGTAATTGGGCGGATTGCCCTTGATCTTCAACAATCAAAATCGGACTAATCGTTTGTCCTGGGGTAAGATTTGCCCAGCCATCTTGCCCGCTCATTGTATAGCTGCCGTCTGAGTTGTGTATCAGATTTACGCCATAAGCAGCCGATATTTGATAAGGTAAATTGAAATTTAAGGCCCAATTTGGAGCGTCTAGATCATTGCCAATTGATAACTCCAGTTTATATCCTCCGTTCCAATCTTCAACGATCGCCGATGTTGTATTAAAAGCCATAATATTTATCAAAAATTTAAAAAGTAATTTCTATTAACTCCCTTTATAAGTTTGGGATTTAAACTTGAGCGTGATAGAAAATGCAAAGAGTGTGTGATATCGAGGCGTGACAGCAAAAAAAGCTCCTAATATAGTCGTACAAAATTAGCGATAGACAATTAGGGTGATCGGCTCGTAAGCAGGAAATAGGAAATAGGAAATAAGAAGTGTATTTTAAAGATGTCCTAACGTTTTTACCTAGGGCTATATTTAAAAGCTGATACTTTATCTTTAGACAATGGAACAATTTCGGCTGTAAATTTTCCTTCACAATCGCTGACAGAAAACGCAGACCCTTAAGTAGGCGGTAATATTACCCTAGAAATAGCGAAAAGTTTGTCCCTAGATAATGACAGCAACATAGCTGCTATAGCAACAGGTAATGCAAATGGTGGCAATGTCGATGTCAATGCTAATTTAATAGTTGCCTTCCCCGATGGGGATAACAATATTACTGCTAGCGCACAACAGGGTAGAGGTGGAAATATTAAGATTGCTAGCGAAAGAATCTTTGGGATTGAAGAACGCCCTTTAAATGACTTCACTAACGATATTAACGCTAGTTCTGAAGCTAGTGGTTTTGATGGCACTGTTAATATTAATACTTCCGACATTAATCCTGTTCAGGGGGCGACAGAATTACCTAGTAATACCATTTCTCAAAAGTAATAAGAGACTTGGTAGTAAAGCGTCTAGACTAAAATGCTGGGTTAATAAAATCTTAAAATGTTAGTCTACATTCAATAGGCGCAATATTTTAACCCAACAAATTAATGTGGACGCGCTCTTTTGGTTGGGTAGAACCAAGCGTGAAACCCAACAAAATCTTTTAATCGTTAGGTTGAGGCACGAAACCCAACCTACAATTTGATTGTATCTCTCCACTTACTATTGAAAATTGGTATAATGTATTCGAAACCAGAGCAAAATACGGCTCAAGCTTGTGAAGCTGGTAGAGGTACAGCAAATAATGGTTTGGCGATCGCAGGTAAAGGTGGAGTTCCTCCCGCACCAGATACCCCGTTAAATTCTGAGAATATTATTAGTAGTAATCAAAATCCTGCTGCATTTGCTATTCCTGAACCAATAGAAACCAGTCAGGGTAAAATACAGCCAGCCAGAGGAATTAAAGTAAGTAAGTCAGGAAAAATTAGCTTGACAGCATATCTCACTAATAATGCAGGGGAAAGAATCCCTGAAATCAAGCCAAACTGTAATTAAAGGTGATGAGGCTGCGTCTCCGCATTGCGATCGCAACTTACTTAATATTTTTATTTCGTCTGGAAAATTATGATTGAGGTTGGTCGGAATTAAGATTACGTACTAGGTTCCGACAGCCAGCACAGTCACAGCCATAAAGCTCGACAGCCTTGTCTCCTTCTCGATCTATTTTGGCTGCAGTTTCCGCATCATATCCATCACAGCTACAGTCAGCAAAAGGATAATCTGTTTTGCTGGCAGGAATTTCTGCTACCTCTTGATCGGTTTTGGGAGCAGTAAAAACGTATTCGGTGGCACTAACGGAATTTACACCGAGTAAGGAAAAGGCAACAGATCCCGAACAGCCAAGGGTAGTAAGTAATTTCTTGTTCATAAGTTACTCCTGGTAAATTAGAAATCAATTATATCCTCTAGATCAAAAAAATCAGTATCGTCATGAACATGATAGCTAAAAGCTAAAAGCTAAAAGCTAAAAGCTAAAAGCTAAAAGCTAGTTCATTTAAACGAAGCTAATTCAAATTAGACGTGTTAAATTAAGTGGCTCTCCAGGACGTAAATTTGCTAGTCGATCGCTTAAATCCCAAGCAGGTTGCAGTTGTGCTGGTTGAAAAGTACGACTCATCACTACATAGATGGAAGTGCGATCGCAACCTAAATCCACGGCAATGACATCAGCCCAAGATTCAGCAGTCAAGCTATCTTCAATGCGCCAATGTCCATCATGCCAAGCTAGACGACGGGAGAATGTAAACGGTGTAGTTTGTTTACCTGTGATGAGAATTTTTTGTAAGCTGCGACGAATTAAATTAGGGAAAAAGCGCCCCAGAGATAACATAACTAAGCGCAGAATAATTAGATTCAGGGGATTCATTTGTTTCTGTTTTGCCCAGCCAAGTTTACCAGCGATCGCAATTTGATCTGACTCTAGTTTAATTTGATAATTATCGACTAAATGTCCTACAGCATTGCGCCGTTTATTGCCATCCTGTACCAGTAAAGAAAATTGTGTATCGGAAGCAACTAGTTTATTGTCACGAAACAGCTTAAATACCCCGCCTTTATTCAGAGCTAGATATAATTCAGTGTTATCTCGACGATCGATTAAAATGCCCCCTTGCTGGAGATGGATCTGTCCTTGAGTACGAGGCTGGAGGGGTGGACGAGCGGGGATAAAGTCGCGCCAGGCTAGAAGATAATTCCAAGTGTGATGTCCGATAATGCGATCGTCAGCATAACAAGAACCTAAACCAGCGGCTAATCCTTGTAAAAAGCGATCGTTGATATTTAGAGCTTCTGGTAGCCATTTTCCCACCAACTCAAAACCATGAGGAAAAAAGTTATAGGTGTTACGACTAGTATATTCTCCCCCATAAGAGCCATCAGGATGGACAAATTCGGCTGCCAGTTTGACGGCGGAGGCGATCGCCTGTTTCAACCTCTCATTGGGCTGTAATTCGTATAATCGCGCTAAACAAGAAATAGTTAGGGTATGGTAACCAGGATCGCAACCTTCATACTCAATAAACCAACCTTCGGGATTTTGCCAAGCATACACTTGTTCTAAACGTTCTTGCTTGCTAACTGACCAGCGATCTGTCTGTAACAACCTACCCACTAATTCTAAACACAGCACAATTAAAGCCTGATGATTAGTTAACCGCCCACTTTCCTGATGTTCTGCTAACCAGTCTGCCCGTCGGCGGAAAAAATCTAACACCTCTTGTGAATGCTCTAAACCCAACAAGCTAGTACTTTCCAAACAGGCTAGTAAGGAAAAGGCTGCTGCTCCTGCTGCTCGTTCATAGGGGAAATAATCATCACAAGAGCCATTACTATGACTACTTAAATTGGCATATGCAATCCCTGCTTTAACCCACTCCTTAACCATGGGTTGCTGATAATAAATATTTCCTGGGCGATCGCAACTATAAGCCAACGCCAGAGGATAAACAAATTCTTGAGACATCCCTGCTGGAAAATCAATGACCTTATATTGCCAGAAAGTGCGATCGAAACAACCATAAGTCGGACTGTGAGGATTACGATCTAATAAAGTCAGAATCTTGGGAATCTGCGCCAAGGCTTCGCGAGCAAATAAATCTCTGTTGGTCATAGGATAGTTGTTAGGGCGTGTCATCAATTAAGCCAAATGACAGAGGTAGCAAGGTAAATAAAACCTATAACTTTTGGTGATTAATTTTAACCCTGACAATAACTCTTGACAATATTGTTGCTAGTTTACCTTTCAAAAACCGCAATTTCAGGACTAGTAGATCATCAAGCTTGTTTTGAGGGATAGTAAATATAGAAAAAGTATAGAAGTGTCACAAGGGTATAACATCAAAAGTGTTTACCTATTATCTACTACCTACTACCTACTACTTCCTATCTCCTATTTCCTATTTTTCACCACTCATCGGTGACACTAGTAACATTACCCACTGCATCATATTGAGAGACTGCTTAATTCGCCCTCTGTGTCAGGGTCTAAGTGCTATAGTTTTGATTAGGCTATCCCGCTAATCATCATAGAAAGCTTAAACTAGAAGGTCTAAAAACCTAAAAATTATGATTAAATCCGAAGAAATAATCATCAAAGTATCATCAGATCTAGCTCAAGTTTATAACCAAGCTACTAAAGAAGAGCAAGAACAAATGCAATTTAAAATTGCCGCTTTAATGCGTTCTCAAATTGCTTATTCTCAATCAACAAATTTAAATCGATTCAGACAAACTATGGATTTAGCTAGCCAAGAAGCCCAATCTCAAGGATTAACGCCAGAAATATTAGAGTCAATGTTTTGATCAAATTGACTACAGTAAAAGTGTTTTAGCGACAATTAAAAAACAAACTTGGACTTATGGTTAAAATTCTGCACCTATCGGACATTCATTTAGGAAGTGGATTTTCTCACGGTAAAATTAATCCTGAAACAGGTATCAATACTAGATTAGAAGACTTTGTTAATAGCCTCAAAATCTGTATTGATCGGGCGATCGCTGAACCTGTAGACTTAGTTTTGTTTGGTGGAGATGCTTTCCCTGATGCTACTCCTCCTCCCTATGTTCATGAGGCTTTTGCTAGCCAGTTTCGTCGTTTAGCCGATGCTAATATCCCAGCAATTCTATTGGTAGGTAATCACGATCAGCACTCTCAAGGAAGTGGTGGTGCTAGTTTATCGATTTACCGTACTTTAGTCGTGCCTGGCTTTATTGTGGGGGATACGATCGCAACTCATCGCCTGGATACTCAAAATGGTGCGGTGCAAGTAATTACCTTACCCTGGTTAAATCGTTCTACTCTTTTAACTCGCCCCGAAACTGAAGGATTAGCTTTAGCTGAAGTTAACGAGATGCTAATTCAAAAATTGCAGCCTGTACTAGAAGCAGAAATACGCCGTCTCGATCCCGATCTGCCCACAATTTTACTGGCTCATTTAATGGCAGATCGCGCTAGTTTAGGTGCAGAGAAGTTTCTTGCCGTAGGTAAAGGCTTTACAATTCCTATGTCAATGTTAATTCGTGAAGAATTTGACTATGTAGCTTTAGGTCATGTTCATAAGCATCAAAACCTCAACCCTAGTAACGATCCGCCTGTAATTTATCCAGGTAGTATTGAACGAGTAGATTTTGGGGAAGAAAAAGAAGATAAAGGCTATATTTTTTTAGAAGTTGAATCGGGAAAAGCTGAATGGGAATTTTGCACCTTGCCTGCACGTCCTTTTATCACGATTGAAATAGATGTATCTCAAGCAGAAGATCCTTTAGAGCAAGTATTACAGGCGATCGCCCAGCAAGAAATTGAGCAAAAAGTGGTGCGGTTAATATATAAATTGCGATCGCAGCAGTTAGATCTAATCAATACCTCTGCCCTAGATCGCGCTTTACAATCAGCCCACAGCCACAGCATCCGCCCCGAATTAGTTAGTCAATTAGCCCGCCCTCGTTTACCAGAGTTAGGAGTCGGCAATACTTTAAATCCCCTG
Source organism: Pleurocapsa minor HA4230-MV1 (assembly GCA_019359095.1). Taxonomy (NCBI): domain Bacteria; kingdom Bacillati; phylum Cyanobacteriota; class Cyanophyceae; order Pleurocapsales; family Pleurocapsaceae; genus Pleurocapsa; species Pleurocapsa minor. The sequence continues at coordinate 382,289 of JAHHHZ010000011.1, forward strand.
GAGGCATTAACTACCTATCTTAATAACCAAGAAGATTTAAAAGATATTCAAAAAGAACTACTTGAAGCTGCGGAGAATTTACTGAATGAGACAGTTGCCCGATAATTCGCTTAATCAACACATCGATTAATTAATTCTTCCACACCGCTGACAGGCAAAATGGGTATTGCTAACTGATTACTAACATCAGCAACAGTCAAATCATCTAGGAATTTGGTGTCATCATGCTTAAGCATTAAAGAAGGTAGTAATACGCCGTCTCCTAGATCTTTTGCTGACAAACCAGCCAGAATATCCTGTCCTGTTAATAAACCCGTGACGGTAATTTCCTGTCCCCAATATTGGCTATTTAATGCCACTAGGTTAATCTCTAAACCCTCTACCTGATTAAGTTGGTTTACTAAGGGTTGAAAAGCCTGTTCTACTGCATTGCCTACCACCCAGGTAAAACGACGAGGTCGATCTATTGACTTGGGTAACATTTCTTGGGCGGTACTTTGAAACTGTTTAAGGAACAAGCGGATTGAACCAACACCATTACCAATTTGAGGATAGTCTTCATAGTGTGATTCTGCGGGAATATCTTGACGGGCGATGAGAAACCATTCATCCGCTAACCAAGCAAAAGTGCTGCCAAACTGCTGTTTAAACTTGTCCTGTAATTGCTGTACCTGTTCAATTACGGCGATCGCTTGTTGTTGACTGACAGGTATTAGTTCATCTTCTGCGGGGCGAAAACGGGTTAAGCCCACGGGAACAACCGCAGCGGAAGCAACAGCAGGTATTTCTCCTTGATGGAAAGAAGCTAAATCTAATAAAGTTCTGGCTAGATGTTCGCCATCATTAATGCCAGGACAAACAACTACTTGAGCATGAATTTGTAAACGTCTCTCCTGAAACCATTGCAGTTGAGACATAATTAGCCCTGCGCGCTCGTTTTTCAGCAGTCTAGTTCTAATTTCTGGTTCAGTGGCGTGTATCGACACAAACAGCGGAGACAGGCGCATCTGTTCAATCCGTCGCCATTCTTTTTCTGTCAGGTTGGTGAGAGTTAGATAGCTGCCATATAAAAAGCTCAAACGATAGTCATCATCTTTCAAGTAGAGACTTTGTCGTTTACCAGGAGGTTGCTGATCGATAAAGCAAAAAGGACAGTGATTATTACACTGAATTAGACCATCGAATAAAGCCGTTTCAAATTCTAGCCCCAGATCATCATCGTAATCCTTTTCAATCTCAATCTGATGCAAATCGCCTGCTGTATCGATTACTTCTAATTCCAGATATTCATCACTACAGAGGAAACGATAATCAATCAAATCCCGTGGCTGAGTCTGGTTAATCGAAACGATCGCATCCCCAACTTCAAACCCAATTTCGGCGGCGATCGAATCTGGCAATACACGGCTAATTTTGGCTGGTTGAACGGTACTTTGACTCATATTAGTTGATAATATCCAGAATAAACTGTTGAAAGAAGTTGCGATCGCGCTTGGAGTATAAGTTTAATTGTGTTTAAAAAAATGATTACTAAATTAATACAGAATTAAATATATTTATGATATTTATGAGATTATAGTTTTTGTCTAAAAAGATACTTTAATATTTCAAGTCACTTTCAAAAATTTAAATGACTACCAGTAATACAAAGCAAATTATTAGTACTGATAAGTTTAATCAATTGTTATCGATAATTGACCCTAAAGAGCGCGAGATTCTCGAGATTCTAATTGGTTCAGATTTAACTCAAGTTAAATTTTCTTCTCCTGCTTATTTAGGGGGTTTTAATTTATCTGATGCTGTTTTGGAAAACTTAGATTTGATCAGTTGCCAGATATATAACTGTAACCTGACTAGGGCATCACTAAGAAATTCCAAGCTGTACAAAGCAAATATACGAAAGAATGACTTAACAGACTCTAATTTTACTAAAGCTGACCTCACTCAAGCTAGATTTGATGAAAGCCAATTGGTTAATACTAATTTTGAGCAAGCAATTTTAGAAGGGGCAGATTTTAGCCAAGTAAAATTACTCAAAAATGTTAGTTTTCGACAAGCAAACCTCAGTAAGTCAAATTTAAGAGGTTACGATGCTCGAGAACCAAAAGTATATTTAGATTTAAGTAGTTCGGATTTAAAAGAAGCTAATTTAAAAGGAGCTTTGTATGATTCACATACTATATTTCCCAAAGGATTTGATCCCCAAGCAGCAGGAGCATATTTCATAACTGCTGGTGTTTCCTTATCGAACACGGATTTAAGTTTTACTAATTTAGCTGAAGCTCATCTTAGTGGTGCAGATCTTAGTGGTGCTAACTTGACTGGAGCAAGAATTGCATCCGCCAACTTAAATGGGGCTAATCTTACTGAAGTAACTTTGAGCTATGAAAAAGCTAGGTTTGATAGAGATTTATACGCAAATGTTCATTTAGAAGGAGCTATCTTACACCGAGCAACAATTATTGGCATAAAGCCAGATAATACTTGTATGAATCTTGATGGAATAGATTTAACCGAAGCCAGAATAATAGACTGTTCATTTACTTACTGTGATATGAACGGCGCAAAACTAATCAACCTGCGCTTGGATGGTACTGATTTTCATGATGCCAAACTTAGGGGAGCTAATTTTGCTAATAGCAGCTTACGAGGATGTAATTTTAGTAGGGCTGATTTGAGAGGAGTAAATTTTGAGAATGCCGATCTAAGTGGTGCAAGCTTATTTGATGCCAATTTAACCAATACCGACTTGTCAAAAGCTAATCTGAATGGAGTTGATTTAAGTAAAACTATACTCGACAATACAAAGTTACCAGTTTAAAGACGAATTGGTTGTTTTGAGTGACAATTCAACCAATATTTTTCGTCTTGTTCTTCTTTCTTCCTGCGTCGTTATTTATCCTTTAATCCATCCCAGCGCCAGAGCAACCAAGATAAATACGCCAAATCCTAATCGATACCAAACAAACACCCAAGTACTTCTTCTCTTGAGAAATTCTAATAACCAGGCGATCGCTAAATAAGAAAATACTGTTGAAGAGATTAAGCCAGCAATTAAAGGCAAAAATCCCGCATCACCTCCACCAGTATCGATTAAGTCTTTTAACCCAACTAATCCAGCAGCAGTAATTGCCGGAATTCCTAACAGAAAAGAAAATCTGGCTGCTGAGGCGCGATCGATATTATTAAATAAACTGGCAGTCATTGTCGAACCAGAACGAGACACTCCAGGTATAATTGCTAAAGCTTGAGCAAAACCAATTAAAACCCCGTCTTTGACTGTCAAATCTTCAAAATTACGTTTTTGAGTCCCTACATATTCTGCCAAAGCTAACAAGGAAGCCATCACAATCGAAACAATCGCAATTGAGGGCATACTTCTAAAAACTGTTTCATAAATTGGCGGTTCAAAAATTGTCAGCAACAAACCAGCAAAAATAAGTGGGAGTGAACCTAACGCTAATCCTACCGCTAACAAAAAATCTTGAGATTCATAATTAGAATGGCGAATTGCTTTAATTATTCCTTTGACAATCTGACTTAAATCTGACCAAAAATAAGAGATAACCGCAGCAATACTCCCAAGCTGAATCACAGCCGTAAAAGAAACCCCAGGATCGTCCCAGCCAAAAAATACGGGAATGGCTTTTAAATGCGCAGTACTACTGATGGGGATAAACTCTGTCGCTCCCTGGACAAATCCCAACACGATCGCCTGGAACAGATTTACCTGCGTTGTTCCTGCTGTTTTAGGGTTTTGGGTTAAAAGTTCTGGTGAGCTTGCCAGAGCTAAATTATGATCTAACTGATTAAAAATAAGGCTAAATATAAGACCAAAGCCTAAAAAATAAAGTAGACTCGTATACTTGTTGGTCTTTCTAGACATAATGTAGTAATTTCAAATCTCAAACATTTGTTAAGTATGCTAAGTATCAAGTGTATCTGGGAATCACTCATAATCCAAGCAATTTAAATCAGTAGATAAAGTTCGATATTATAGGAATATAGTGAGTACACTTGGAAATTACTAATAACCACCATATTAATCTATTAGACGTATGAGTTATGCAACCTCTTCCGCTAGGGCAGAAATTAATGAACTGCGTCGTTTGAAAACCTTACTTCCCCCTGAGCTGCAAAGCTGGGTAATTGTTGAAGGCTCAACCGAAGTTAATCCAGCTTTGATCCGTAGTGAAGAAATTGGCAAAGACGAGATTGAAATCCAAATTGATTTGGCTAAATGGGACAGTTTAGCGATCGACCAACGTAACCTGCTATTTTGGCACGAAGTTGCGCGGGTGCAAAATGACACCATCCCCAAAGAAGGCTGGGAAATGGCAGCTTTAGCAATTGGTTTGGGTGGTGCTGTCGGGGAATTATGGGTACAAGACGGTTTGCTGCTGTTACTCGCCATGTCCTTGTGTGGTATCTCTGGCTATCGACTCTGGCAAAAAAATAGTAGTGAAAAAACTGTTGCCGAAGCAATTGAGGCAGATGAAAAAGCGATCGCCCTGGCTCTTCGTTTTGGCTACTCTCCCAAAAATGCTTATCAAAGTCTAGCAAGCGCTTTAAAAACTTTGATCGAAATGACTCCTAGCCGTCGCAAACGCAAAAAATACGAAGAACGCTTACAAGCATTACGTCGTGCTGCTACTAGAGATCAGGCAAAGGCTAAAGAGGGAAGAGAACCGATTGGCAGAAGAGATAACCGCCTGTAAAATATCTAAATCAATGTTAAATTAGGTTGACAAAAACAAAAAGATGTTAATCATATATAATTGTTTGGGTAAATTGCTTAATTAATCAGATTAAGTTCTAGGGCTGTGATAAGCAGTTTAAAGTGTTTAATTCAGTTTTCTGGTTCAAAATAGATAAATTTACCAATTTTTATCAAAAAATTAAGCTTTACAGCTTAAAGTACAAGTTTAATTTTGCTGACAACTAAAATTGAGAATTAATGATAGACGAGACACCAGAAATCTTGTTTCCCCTATCCAATTTAGAGGATAGCCCAGTTGTAGAGATCCCAGAGCGCTTAACAGTTTTAGAAGCTTTAGTTTTTAAGCAAACTGTGGGTAAGCTACTGCTACAAGATATTCCTCATCATCAAATCTTTCTCGATTTTAGTCAAACCAGATTTATTGATAGCAGCGGGATTGGCGCGCTCATTGCCAATTTTAAGCTAGCCCAGGCGAGTAAGGTTGAATTAATTCTAGAGTCAGTGCAACCTCCTGTGATGGCTACTCTATCAATGACAGGGCTATGTGAGGTATTAAATATTAAATCCTCGGCAAAATGGTCGCCAAAAGAGTCTCCTGAAACTCATCCCTCGGTCAGATCGATTGTTAAGCGACTAATAGACATCTTGGGAGCAATCGTCGGTCTAACCATTACAGGAATCATCTTTATTCCTGTGGCGATCGCAATTAAGTCCAATAGCCAGGGGCCCATCTTGTTTCATCATACTCGCTGTGGCTGGATGGGTCGCAAGTTTCAGATTTGGAAATTTCGCTCGATGTATGCCAATGCTGAAGATCTCAAGCAACAAATTGAAAATCAAGCAAGTGGCGCTTTTTTTAAGAATGACAACGATCCTCGCATTACTTCCGTTGGCAATTTTCTGCGTCGCAAGAGTTTAGATGAGTTGCCCCAATTTTGGAATGTTCTTAAAGGAGATATGAGCCTGGTGGGGACTCGTCCGCCAACTCCTGAAGAAGTGGAAACCTATCAGATCCCAGAGTGGCAGAGACTCAACGTTAAGCCTGGCATGACTGGAGAATGGCAGGTACATGGTCGCTCTCAAGTACGCAACTTTGAAGATGTGATTAAACTAGATTTAAGATATCAGCGTAACTGGAATTTGCGCTACGACATCAAACTAATTTTAAAAACTCTGATGATTATTTTTAGTAAAAACAACGGTGCGGTTTAAACTTAAATATACTTAAATATATAGGTCAAAGTATTTAGAAGCAAAGACCTCACACTATATATAGTTTTAATGAGCCAGCAGACAGAGATGAGGATCGCTATCATCGGGGATGTTCACGATCAGTGGTCAGCAGCAGACAATTTGGCGTTACAGCACCTAAAAGTAGATTTAGTACTGTTTGTGGGAGATTTTGGCAACGAGGCGGTAGAAGTAGTCCGTGAAGTTGCTGCTGTCTCCATTCCCAAAGCAGTAATCATGGGAAATCATGATGCTTGGTATAGCGCTTCTTCTTGGGGCAAACAAAAAGCACCCTACGATCAGTCTCAAGAGGATCGAGTACAGCAGCAGCTAGATTTATTAGGTGAAGCCCACGTCGGGTTTAGTAAGCTAGATTTCCCTCAGCTTGATGTTGCGGTGGTTGGTAGTCGTCCTTTTAGCTGGGGTGGCTTGACCTGGAGAAATAGTCAGTTTTATCGCGATCGCTATCAGATTAAAAATTTTGAGGAGTCAACTCAGCAAATAGTTAAATCTGCCCAAGATACAGCCTCGCAAACTTTAATTTTTATTGCCCATAATGGCCCAGCTGGTTTAGGCAAACAGACAGAATCAATTTGTGGTCGAGACTGGAAAGCCGAAGGAGGAGATTATGGCGATCCTGACTTAAGTGAAGCGATCGCCCAGACCCAAAGTTTGGGTAAGTCTATTCCTCTGGTCACCTTTGGACATATGCACCATGAGTTAAAAATTCCCCGTGGTAAACGAAGAAAATTAGTCGAGGTACGAGAACAAACCGTATATTTCAATGCAGCCTGTGTACCTCGTGTGATTAAAACTGCTCAGGATACAAAACGGAGTTTTTCGATAGCAACCCTGCGCCAAGGAATAGTACAGACAATTTCTTTACTCTGGCTTAACCAAGATTTTGCCATTGAATCGGAAGAATTGCTGTATCAAGCTTAAGCTGAAATACACAAAAGCCTCTTCTAATTGAGCTATAAGCTATAAGCTATAAGCCTTTAAAATATTTGTCAGGTACTTTAACTCTAAAGGTGCGCGATCGCCCAAAAGAAAAATTTAAGTCTATAGATAGTGCTATGCAATTAACAAAACACTATCTATGTGTAGTAGTTGACTAATTCAATTTTTGTTTAACTTGTCACAAATAGCTAAAAGCTAAAAGCTAAGAGCCAGTGCGAAGCCTTTACAGTTTTGGGCATGATTTTTTGGATGAGTTTATGGATGAGTTTTATGAGATCGCCAGACTCAAAGCCACATTAAGATCGAACTTGAACAAAATCTTCACTATTTTAGTGAAAAAGCGCTTTTTTTAGGCGATTTTATTGATTAACCAACATATCCATCGAGAAGATCTTCAATGATTAACTACCATCAAAATTTGCCAGAAGACTTTGAATCTCGGCAACAAGGAGCTTCCTTAAAACGTAAACAGACCTTAAATGATGCCTTCAATGCTTTCCTAACTTCGTCACCATCAATCAACGGAGATGCAGAACGATTTGAACAGCTAGGTTTTCCAGGGTTTGCTTCTTTTACTAAAGCTCTAGCTCATAATTCAATTGGGTTGGTGGAACAATCATCTTACGAGTCACTACTGACGGCGATTCAACAAGGCACTCAAGAAGCTTTTGAGGAAGTTCAACTCGGTGGCGGGGTTCGCTTACTGACTAATCCACTTAATGCCTATTCATTTCAATTACTCGGCAATGATGCTCATGGCGCACGAATAGCAGCAGCTCCTAAGTTTGCCAGTCGCAATACAGCAATTGATATGGTCGAGCGTTATTGGATGGCACTGGCGCGAGATATCCGCTTCGATCAATATGCTCATAGTCAGCTAATCGCTGATGCTTGCGAGGACTTAAATAACTTGGGGTTTGAGCAACAGTTTGGTTTTCAATGCTTGCCAGACACGATCTTTCGCGGGCCTTATGAAGGTTGTGATGTAGGCCCTCATGTTTCTCAGTTCCTACTGCAAGATTTCCAGTTTGGCAATCAGCCAATTAGACAGTTGCAGCGTTATCCAAGAGAGAGGCTTGATTACCTAACGGATTTTGAGACTTGGAGCAAAGTCAACAATGGGGAAATTAATCCAACAGGTTCAGACATTATTGACGGTACGCGCTATATTACAACCTTGCGCGATGGTGGTCAGTGGGTTCATCTTGATTTTCCACATCAAGCGGGTCTTTGGGCGACAATTATTCTCCTGGGTCTGAAGACAAACGTAGCAGATGCGAGTCCCTACGCCAATGGAGATATCACAAGTTCCGAGGCGTTTGGTAGTCTGGGCAGTCCAGATATTACGCTTCAGAGTGTTCTTGCTGGGGTCTCTGCTCTCAAGCACGCATGGTTTCAAAAATGGGGGGTTCATCAGCGTTTAAGACCAGAAGTATACGCCCAGCGTCTTGAGCTTTGCCGACGTGGATCGCTGGGTAACTATCCTGATAGCCCACTCAATAATGACAAATTTAACGGGCTTTTTGGCGAAGGTGCGGACGTTTGGCGCGAGACCAAAGTACTCGATCGCATTCTTAAACATAATCAGCAACAAAACTTAGCTCAAAGTCGTAGCGATCAAAATGGGACTTGGTTACTACCAATGGCTTTTCCCGAAGGTTCGCCAACCCATCCTTCATATCCTGGTGGACATTCGGCATTTGTCGCTGCTGCTGCAACTATTGCCAAAGCATTTTTTGCCGATGGTGAATTTTTCCATCCCAAAGTGCCAATCGATCATGGTCAGCAATTAGGAGATTTTAGAGGCCCGACGCTGACTATCCATGGTGAGCTTAACAAACTGATTGCCAATGTTACCTTGTTCCGTGACGGGGCGGGGATGAACTGGCGTACCGATGGGACAGTTTCTGGTTGGAATGCTGCGTTTGACCGTCAAGGCAACGGCATTGAGACTGGCGGTAATCTGCTGGGAGAGAAGATGGCAATTAGTATCTTGCGGGACATCAAGCGCACTTATCGAGAAGAGGTGGGAACTTTTGAGTTTCGCGACCTAGGTGGCAATTTAATTCAAATATAAAACAAATATAGAAATATACATTGTTTTTCAGCTTACAGTCTGTTGAAATTGGCGATCGCCAATTTGGCCAATTGTCGGTGAAAATTGCCCAAGCTAGATCTTCTTAATCTAAAGACATGAATGCACCTAATAAAAATAACAGTAAAAATAATAAAAATAAACTGCCTGAGTGGCAATCGGTAAAAATGAGAACTCTGATCGAGCAACATTGGTCAGAAGTATGGAAAATTGTCATAGCCAGAGACCGTTCTAGCCAAAATTAAGCTTAATATCTACTGTGGCAAAAAAGCTAGCAGGTAATGCTATTCTGTAGTTTAGGTTGCTCAAAAGTGCTAAACATCAGTAAAGAAGAGTAACAATTGTTCACTATAGCTACGATAAATTGCCTAAAATTTGCTTAACTTCTTCTAATTTAACTGTTTTAATTAGCAGAATAGATTAAAGTGCCAAAATTAGTGTTTAATCGCCATGAATCTCGATCGTCTTCTTGAGACAATTGACCGTCAACTAATTGACCACCAAGATCGTCCTCTTCATGCCACAGAAATTCTGATTTTGCGGGGAAATTGGCAGTTCAAAACCTACAACCAAATTGCTCTAGAGGCAGATTATAGTCCTGGCTATTTTACTACTGTTGTTGCCCCTGAATTATATCAGCGGCTTTCGCAACTTATCGGTCAGCGCGTGACCAAAAAGAACTGTCGGGTGTTATTAGAGTCTTATGTCGCAACTAATCCAGTGGTTTCTGCTCCTGAAACCGCCAAGCAAGATCTAACTAGATCTTTCCAGATTAACCCAGATGCTTTACCCTGCTACCCTAGTGGCTCAGTACCTTTAGACTCTCCCTTTTATCTCGAACGCTTTGCTGTTGAGGAGCAAGTAGAGCGAGAAATTAGGAAACCAGGGGCCTTAATTAGAATTAAAGCTCCCAGAGAAATGGGTAAAACTTCACTGTTATTAAGAATTCTCGACTATGCTAATCAGCACAACTACCGTACCGTTAGCCTAAATCTTGAGCAAGCCGATCAAGCAATTTTAGAAGATTTAAATCAATTTTTGCGCTGGCTGTGTGCCAATATTAGCCGTCAACTTGGACGCAAACCGATGCTAGATGAGTATTGGGATGAAGATATGGGCAGTAAAATTAGCTCGACCCTTTATCTACAGGATTACATACTAGAGTCAATTGATACTCCCTTGGTCTTGGCGTTGGATGAAGTCAATCAGGTTTTTGAACATCCCCAAGTAGCGAAAGATTTTTTGCCTTTATTGCGTTCGTGGTATGAAGAGGCAAAAAGACTGCCTATTTGGCAAAAGCTGCGACTAATTGTAATTCACTCAACCGAAATTTATGTCCCGCTTCAGCTCAATCAGTCACCGTTTAATGTCGGGTTACCAATTCAGTTAGAAGATTTTAATTTAGCCCAAGTACAGCAGTTAGCTCAACGTTATGGACTCAACTGGGAAGATGGTGTTTTAGGTAAACAGCTAATGTCTATGGTCGGTGGACATCCTGCACTGGTTAACTTGGCTCTCTATCATCTTAGTCGGCAAGAAATAACTATGTCGCAACTGCTAGAAGCTGCTCCTACGGCTATGGGAATTTATGCTCATCACTTGCAACGTCATTGGGCAACCTTGAAAAGACAGCCTGAATTAGACCAGGCGCTTGATACTGTTTTCAAGGCGAGGGAGCCTGTTACCTTAGATCCAATCATCGCTTATAAGCTTAGTAGTATGGGGGTTATTAAGCAATTAGGCGATAAAGCGATCGCAGGTTGTGAATTATATCGGCGGTATTTTTGAAATAGGAAATAGGAAGTAGGAAGTAGGAAGTAGGAAATAGGAATTTTAATTCAATTAAATAAAGATTGATTGATAAATACGATTTTGGACTTTTAAAATTCCCTGTTGCTTCACGACTAGCCCAGATAACAATAATTCTCTTTCCGCTGAACTATTAACCGCGACAACCTCTGTTTGATGCAAAATTTGGCGATAAAGCTCTAGTAGTTGGACGGACTGTTTACTTTTAAGCAGGCGATCGCGAATAGTTCTTAGATGTTCAGGCTCATCTTGAGATTCCCAATTGGCGATGATCTTGGTTTGCACTAAGTTCTCAATCCAGGCGGCTTCTGTGTTGCTAGGAATAGAAGATGAAGTACTGCGAATCAGTTTACATAGCTTTTGCGTCAAAAAAGGCTGACCACTCGTCCAGGCTAATACTTCTTTTAGCACCGTCTGGGGATTACTTACTTTTTCGCTGAGTCCTTGCAGTAGAGGCTGTGCTTCATGTTCTTTAAAACCCTCTAGTTGGATTGCCTGACCAATATTAAAGGGAGTTGTCTGGATATCGGTCATTAAATCTGAGGGGGTAGCAACGCCAAAAAAAGCAAAGGTTAAACGTTGATACTCTTGATTAAGACTACGCTGGTTATAACAGGAGCGAATTAAAGCAAAAAAGTCATTGACTGGGAAATTCAAGCCCAGGACACTATCAATTTCATCGATAAAAATTACTATTTTTTGTGGCATAGCGGGATCTTGTTGTCCCACCTCAACCAGCAAAACTTCTTCGATAAATTGACTCAACCGCTGCACGGGAGAAATATCTATTCGTTCTTGCCACCAAGTTTTTAGCTTAACCTTTCTGAGTAAACCAAAACTGCGCCATAGTTCGACAGTCAAGCCTTTATACCATTGTTCGGGGGTAATATTTTCGCTCCCAATACGGGTCAGATCGATCGCCCCACAGCTAAATCCTTCATGCTGGAGGTGGTGCATCATGTGTACCATGAGGCTAGATTTGCCCATTTGCCGAGGATTGAGAACATAACAAAACTCTCCCTGTTTTAAAGCCTTGTAAAGACTACGATCTGCCGAGCGCACGACATAGGTAGGAGCATCCATCGGCAAACTTCCCCCTACTTGATAGTCAAAAGTAGCATCTGGTTCGGCATTTTTAAGTAACTCGTTTTCAAACAATAATTCTGCTTGGGTGGCTTTAAGAATTTCTAAAGTTTGAGATAGTTCATAGGTGCGTTCTTGCACTTTTTGTTCTAGGGTGCGGTTAGCCAAAGCTAATTCATCTTTTGCCTGTTGCAAGGCGATGTTCTTGAGTTCAAGTTTATGGGTAAACTGAATGCGTTCCGCTTCTAGGTGTTTACGTTCGCTGATATCGGCAAAAGCGGCGATCGCATATTTAATCTTGCCCGTTTCATCAAAAATTGGGGTGGCAGAAACTTCCAGCGGCATAATTTCATTAGTCAAGTGCAGTTCAAGATCGTCTTTTTTGACCGTTTCACCAGCGAGCGCACGGGCAATGGGCAATTCTGCTACTGGATATAATTGTTCGGTTCCCGCTTGATAGACTCGATAAACTTCTGCTATTTGCTCAGTTGTAATGTGTGCTGGGGCATTGCTTTCATGCGCTAACGTCTTGGCTATTTGATTGGCATAATAAACTTCCCCTGTGAGTTCGTGAACAGATACTCCCACAGGCATCGCTTCTAAAAATTGCGCCAGACGGCTTTGATTTTCCTGTAGCTCGGTGTAGAGTTTGGCATTGGTAATAGCGATCGCTGCTTGGCTGGATAAAACTTGCAGAATTTCTAATCTTTCTTGGGTAAATGCGCCGACGATCAGATTGTTTTCTAAATAGACAATGCCCCGCAGTTTACCTTGATCCATTAGTGGCGTACACAAGAGAGATTTAATCGGATGGGATTTAAGATAAGGATCTTGATTAAAATCACTCTCTCTGGTGGCATTATTTTTTAGTACAGTTTTTTGGGTACGAGCAACATAGTTAATGATTGATGTCGGCAGGCAGCCGCGAATGGGAAGCGACTTAACCACCGTCACCTCATTGGCATCCACCGAACCAGATGCCTCGATTAGCAGTTTCCCCTCGGTTTCTAAAATCAGGCAGCCAATTTGCGCCCCCGCACTCTCAATCAAAATTTTCATTAGTCTGGCGAGTAATTTATCCAAAACTATCTCGCTGGAGATTGCTTGAGATGCTTTGATGATCGTGGCTAAGTCTAAGACTTCTCCTGAACGAGTGTTGGAAGTAGTAGTTCTCAACTTTTCTGTCGTCGAAGTAGTAGGGCCCCAAAGGCTTAAAAACTGTGGGTATTTGGTTTGCAAATCTTCAACCTTGGCGGTTGCTCCCCAAAGAGAATAAAGATACTGTGCTTCATTTAAATAAACTGGGGCAATTTTAACTTTACCCCAGTCTAAATAAAACTTGGCTGCCAGTTCGTTGGCAAAAGCTTCTTCATTGATATATTTATGTTCTCTAGCTTCAGCGATGGCGCGATCGTAAAAATCTATTGCCTCAAGATAGCAGCCTTGAATGCGATATTGTTCTGCTTGGATTAAGTACAACTTGTGCAAATAATTCATGGGGGCATGATCTGCCCACTCCTGCATTTTAGTTTTACGGGCAGCAACTCGGAGCAATATTTGCTGCTGCTGGCAAATTGACACAGAACTGTAAATACCTAAATGGGCTAAAGTATCATAATAATTGAATAGAGGAATAAGTAAGGTTGCTGTTGCTCCATCTAAATACTCTTGGGCTTGATTGGCGTTGGCTACTGCCTGATGGTATTCGCCAAACAGACAACACAGATATAATTTGTTAACGTATAAAGCACAAAGAGCATAGCGATCGTTTGCCGACTGGTGCAGGGGAAGCATTACTTCTTCATCATAAAGTTCCCCCAGCAAACGGTAGGGACTTTGAGAGCAACCCATTAAATTTAAGACAGTTTGACCGTAAATTTTGAGATAATTAAGCGTATTTTGCTGTTTGAGTTTACTAAAAGCGCGATCGTAAGCTGCTATTTCTGCTGCTAATTGAGTAAGTTCTTTGCCGACAAAAGCTGAATGAAACGAATAGATATAGGCGCATGTAGTTCCATAGTATAAGTCGCCCATTTCTAAGCCGATTTGATAGGCAGATTGCAGAGATGCTAATGAGTTTCTGACTGGTTCTTGCCAGATACTAATTGCCGTAGAAAATACAGCGATTATTTTAGGCAATAGTTCTGGTGTGCGTAATTGATCGGCAAGATTTAAAGCCAGCCGTCCAAATCGATAGCCTGTTTCAATTTCACCCACTACACCACAAAGAATTAGCCCATAGTTAACATAAGCAAAAGCAGATAAGGAACTATTTCCCGATTGAATCGATAAATTAACTTGCTTAGACACCAGTATTGGTAGTAGTTGAGGCGCAGCAATAAAGATCGAAGAGAAAATCGAACTAGCTATCTGCATGACAGCTAATTTTTCTGGATCGATCATTTGAGGTAAGTTAATTAAATCCTCAATCTCTTTGCCAGCCAAATTTGTTTGCGTTTTGGCTAGTTCTTGTTGAATGTCTAATAATTGAGGCGACTGGGAAAAGGTAAACTCTAAATTTTCCAGCAGAGTTAGAGCCATTTGAATTGCGGTTAAGTCTTGATTTTGTGCCTGGTAAGCTTCGAGCTGCACTTGATAAACCTTGACTCGATCTAACAAGGTTTGAGCCTGTTGCTGCACCACTGAAGCGAAATGTTCCATCTGCTCAAAATCGCCATTTAAATAGGCTACCTCTGCTGCCTCAGAATAAAGAGCCAGGATCAGATTGTAATTAGTCAACCAGCTTTCATCCGTTAAGAATTCTTGACCGAGCTTGAGATATTTGAGTGCTGCATCATAAGCGTTGGCTGCCTTAGCTTTTTGCCCTGCCAATAAGTTTAGTTGAGCAATTTCAGTGCGCTGTGAGCGATCGCTAATCAGTTGCTGTCCTAGATTAAGATGATCGACAATTTTAAAGATCTTTTCGGCTAACTCCTCGGCTGGAGTATGTGACCAAAGTAAACGACCAATTTGAAGATGAATAGATCGCTTTTGTGCTTCATCAATTAAATTATAAGCTCCTTGTTGAATGCGATCGTGTCCAAATTTATAATTTTGAATTAGTAATCGCTCATCTAATTCTGATAGAGGAATAGTTAAACCTGTATTAATCGTGGGGGTTAAATTTTCAAACAGCGATTCAGCCGATTTGCCACAGATCATCGAGATAGTGTCCAAGTCAAATTCTGCCCCAATGCAGGCTGCTAGACTCAATATCTCTTGAGTAGATTGAGGCAATTTCCGCATTTTGCCGATCATAAACTCGACCAGATTATCGGTACTGCTAATTCTTTCAATTTTTTTAAGATCCCATTGCCAGTATCCTCGATGGTTTTTAGCTTCATTAACAGAATATTGAGCAGGATTAAATACCAGCAAATTATCTGCATAGATGCTTTTGAGAAATTCATTAATAAAAAAAGGATTGCCGTTAGTTTTTTGCCAGACTAATTCGGCAAGCGATCGCACATATTCTCTGGCTTGATTGAGGGTATCGGCAATTAATTGCTCAATCTGATTAATAGCCAAAGGCTTTAAAATAATTTGATTGACTATTGCTCCTTCTCGGCGCAATTTGTCTAGGGTAATGGTCAAGGGATGAATAGCGTTAATCTCATTATGGCGATAGGAGCCGATCAAGAACAGATAGCTAAAATCGGCATCGATCATGATGCGCTCGATCAATTTTAGACTGGCAGAGTCTGCCCACTGTAAATCATCCAAAAAGATCACTAAAGGATGTTTCTCAGAGCAAAAAACCCGAATAAAGTTTTTAAAAACTAAATTAAAGCGATTTTGAGCTGCTGTGGCTGCTAATTCTGATAACGCTGGCTGCTGACCAATAATTAGTTCGACTTCGGGAATAACATTAATGATTAATTGACCATTTAGGCCTAATGCGTTTAAAAGCTTTTTACGCCAGCGATTGAGTCTAAGGGTACTTTCCCCTAAAAGTTGTTTGACTAAATCAGTCAAGGCATCGACTACCGCAGAATAAGGAGTATTGCGCTGAAATTGAGCAAATTTGCCCGAGATAAAATAACCCTGTTTCTCAGTGATGGGTTGATAAAGTTCTTGTACTAAGGTTGTTTTCCCCACGCCAGAATATCCCATAACCAGCATTAGTTCGGTTTGAGAAATTGATGTTGCTGCCACTCGCTCAAATGCTTCTAGTAAAATAGAGATTTCTGACTCTCGACCATAGAGTTTTTGAGAAATATAAAATCTATTAGCTACATCTTGAGTGGCGATCGCAAAATCTGTGATTTTGCCTGTAGTTTCTAGTTGTCTTAAACATTCTGCTAAATCTGCTTGAACACCATCGGCACTTTGATATCCCTCCTCGGAAGTTTTCGCCATCAATTTGAGGATTAACTTAGAAATAACTACAGGAATATCGGGATTAATCTGATGGGGAGGTAATGGTTCTTTTGCTAGATGAGAGTGGATCAACTCTAAAGCATCAGTTGTCTCAAAAGGCAATTGTTTGGTGAGCAGTTCGTAAAAAGTGACCCCCAGAGAATAAAGATCGCTGCGGTAATCTAAACTACGGTTCATTCGCCCCGTTTGTTCGGGGGAAATATAGGCTAAAGTACCCTCAAGCAAATGAGCATCTTTCAGACGTGGATTTTCCTGCTGAAGGATAGTAGCAATGCCAAAATCAATGATTTTGAGTTCTCCTGTGGCGGGGTTCAAGACAATATTGGCTGGATTAATGTCTTTGTGAATAACCTTAGCTGCATGAACCTTACCCAAATTTTCCACAATCTCGATCGCGATCGCCAGAAATTCTCGGAGTGTTAAAGACTTTGACTCAACCCATTTTTTTAAAGATACAGCCCCAAAATCTTCGAGGATAATCACTAAGCTTCTACCATAAGGCTCTAGACCGTAAGCCTTGATTGCCCCCTCAAACTTAAGGCTGCAAATGGTTTTATATTCCTGTCGATAGCGGGCAAGTTCTTGGGAAGTAGGATAGTCTTGTTTTAATACTTTGAGGATCACAGGCTGATTATCTGCACAGTGAATACCCTGATAGACTTCTGAGTTAAAGCTTTCGTAGATTTTGGTGAGAACTTGATAGCCCCGCAAAGTTATCATGATAAATTGTTCAAATAGTTCAGGTAAGGATTAAGTAGCAAGCAGCAACTGACTAGAAGAGATAATTAGGTTGTTAGTTTTTTTCCCTGCGTTTTGATCAAGAAGCCTCAATTTACTTTTCGATTGAGAATATCGCTGGGTCGATTCATTAAGAATTCATACGGTACTTTCAGCGCACTACGTATAGCAGATTGCCATCTATCCACATTGTAATGAGATTGCCTGGGACTAATTTGTTCAAAATACTCTGAATGTAAAGTAAAACCAAAATTGATTGACGGAGGCTGAAGTTTAGCAATCGGCCCTTGACTAAGATGTTCGGCAGCAAATAGCCACACTTCAGAACCTTGAGGGCCTAACACTGTAGCAAAAATAGCTCCTTTATTCTGTTCTTGAGGAATAAATTGAATACTATCAAAAATATACTCATCAGGACAAACATAAAAATCGAGCAGTTCTTTACCTAAATTAAACACAGGAGTATCAGGATTTTGTTCTTGTTCTGTTTTAATCTTCTGGGTAAGTTCCTGCCAATTTTGAGCCAGATCAACTTTCGCTAAAACGGAAGGAAGATCGTGTTTAGGAAGTTGTTCGTCGGTTAAAATTCTATTCACATGGTCACGGAAACTTAGATATTGACGACGGCAGATTAAATCTTGATGGTATCCGCCATAAGCTTGATAGATAGCTGAGTGTCCTTGAGGCGCAAAAAGCTCTCTGGGGTCAGCAGTATACAGCAGCGTGGAAAACCAACCTGGATGGATGAAAGCCTCTTGGCTAATTACTTGAGCAGACTTAGCATCGTTTTTAATTACGACCTTACGCAAGACTCCAGGATCGAAGGCAAACATCCAAGGTATGCCATGATATTCTGAAGTATAGCGATCGCCGCTAAAATGTCTGACATCATCTGGTTTGATTGCATCACTGACACTAATGGTTGCTTGCTGTACGGCAACTAAATTGATTTTATTGTCATCATCGTGTTGATAATTACAGAGAAAGTGGTAACTGTCGCCCTCAAAAGTGATCAGGCGTGATGGAACAGGTTTAAGATCTGGTTGGAGATCTTGGCGGTTGACCAGATAAATTTGCGTTTTGGGATAAGCTTGTAAAGGCGAAACTTTGATGCCCAACAAGGTTGCCACGCCAATCTGAAATGGCATATCGGGAATCATAATCAATTTTTCGGTCACTATTGCTGTATGCGGGCTACCGTCAAGAACCGTCCCTTCTAATTCCCAATGCTTTAAACTGCCTTCCCCATCCCAACTGGTGATATAAACCGCACTCACCATATCGGTAAATAATTTTCCTGGACGGAGTTGCGACTTTAATTCGCAGGTAATTAGCTCATGGGTATTAGGATCGTAAAAAGGATGAGCTGTATTTGCCACCAAGGGAAAAAGGGATAGGGGAATAGAAACAATATGTTCGTCAAAGTAGCCTATTGGGGTGATAGTTTCGAGGCTGATGGGATCTACCTCCCAATAACGCCCTGCATCTGCGGTCATAATTGGTCTACCATCGAAATTAACAATGCCTGTATTAGCAATCTCTGCGATACCAATTAGACCAAGCCTGGCAGGAAAAAAAGCTTCGGGTAAAATTTCGCTAATTGGCGATTGTATTGAGTGCCAAAAACTATCCCAAGTAGTTAATTTTTGACGCCGAACTTGGATTTTTCCTCCTTGTGGCTGGAGATCGCACCTGATAATTACCCCTTCTCCAGCAAATAAATGGCGATCGCTTCTACGGTGATAAGGAGCAACAATAAAAATATGACCCGATAAGTTATCTGGCCAATCTCCTTCAATCTTAATCTCTTCACACAAACTATCAGAATCGGTAAAATTACGAAATTTGTTAACATCAACTGACATAACAGATACTCCTGAAATCTCGGAAATTTAAGCTATGAGAAACTTTATTGATGCTGATCAAATATGTGCATCATGTTGTATTTATGCTGTTTGTCAATTTGCCACTAGATTAATATTTCTATTTAAGGTTTAGAAATTTTATTTTAATTTTGCTTTTGCACTAGCGATCTCATAAAACTCATCTAAAAACTCATCCTAAATCTACAAAGCAGTACCAACTAAAGGTAGAACTGTATAACTTTTCTATGGTCATTAGGCGATCGCCAAAAAAACTAAGACTAAAGGTTTTCTTTAAATTGAATACATTACTCTTGAGTGGGAGAGCATGATGGTAAAATGTCCTTATTTGCCCTGATATAAGATCGCTAGCAAAATAAGCTCTCGACGGGATTTGAACCCGTGATAGAACTCTTGTCAACAGCTATAGCGTACTCTCAAAGACTTACTCACTTATTCAGTTTTGCCCTGTGCTGTTCAATAATTAACTTAGCAGAAGTTAATTTAGATTTTATTTCCCGTAGCTGTGCCTCCTCCTCTGTTTCCTGGTCAATAGCATCCAAATCTTCTCTTAGGTCTTGTACAGCGTCCCAGAGATTCCTGTTTTCTATCTCATAGGTTTGCATCCTTTCTTGAAATTCGTAGGTTGTAGATTCAAGTGCTGCTATTCTTCTATCTTGAGCTTCTATATCAGTCCTCATCGTTTCGATGATTACTAAGGCTTCATCTAATTGGGTTGTCACTAGATTCAAAGCAGTAGTTAGCTCTACTTTGGTCTCTACTAATTCAGTCTCTAGTTGGTCTATTTCTTGAACTGCTTCAGCATTCTGTATCTGTAGCTGATAGATTGTTTGATTAGCATCCTCTAACCTATTGTAGATGTCTGAGGTCTGATTATTTAACTGAGAAATATCACTTTGAGCAATTGTAATTTGCTTTTGAATCTGGGTACATACCTGGTAGTTGTTTAATAACTTATTAAACAACTTAGAAAGATGCTCTTACCCTTGTTCTTTTTCTCTCAAATTTTTGATTTGTTCGTAGCTCATGTTTTTATTCGCGATCGCGTCATTACCCTACTTTTCTCATTTTCTCTCGATTCATGCAAGAGGTCTAATCTGATTGAATCCCCAGTAGCACTGTGTGATTGGTTAGAGTCATACTTTGGCTTTCCTGTAGAGTTACAGCAGAATCTCAGCATGGGTTTTCCTGATGATACAATCTCCCCTGGAGCAACTATAGTTAGTACTGCCACCCTAGAAGCGATCGCCTCTTGGTATCCTGAACTAGACACCGCGGATATTCGTCGGCGTTTTCGTGCCAATTAAAATTGGCGATCAAATAACGATTTCTTAATCGTCAGGGCAAAATACTATCAAATACGTTTGTTACGCTAATAGGCGATCAATTTACCACTTTAATCTAAAAAAATCTGCGTTAATTGTTATCATCCCTCAGTAATCAGTAATCAGTAATCAGTAATCAGTAATCAGTAATCTTCTGCAAAATCTCTTCCACCATTGCTCCAGGATTAAGAGCGACATCGATTGTTAAGGCATCTTGCGGTTCTTCTAAGGTGTCAAATTGACTGCGAAGCAGATTAGGATTCATAAAATGTCCTGTACGCTGTTGAACCCTGTTTTGAATACAGTCATAATCACCTTTAAGATAGATAAAAACAACCTCAGAACTTCCTCCTTGCAGAATTTGACGATATTGCGCTTTGAGAGCAGAACAAGCTAATATACCCTGTTTCTTGCTATCTAGAACGTGAGCGATTAACTGCTGAAGTTCTTTCAACCAAGGTAGGCGATCGCTATCTGTTAAAGCAATACCACGATTCAGTTTGTCAAGATTGGCTGGAGAATGAAAATCATCAGCATCATAAAAATCCCAGCCAGTGCGATCGCTTAGCAGTTTGCCAATAGTTGATTTTCCTGTGCCTGAAACTCCCATGATCACGTAAAACATACACTTAAAACCTAACTTTGACGGTAAACTATATATCTAAACATTGCTTAATTTTCTTTCAGCATTTTTTCAGCATCTTTTTAATTAATTTATGAATGCGATGACAATAACACCTACTACAACATCTTATGACGTGGTAGTTATAGGTTCTGGTATTGGTGGTTTGGTAACGGCTACTCAACTAGCAGCCAAAGGAGCGAAAGTACTAGTTTTGGAACGTTATTTGATTCCAGGTGGTAGTGGTGGTTATTTTGAGCGTGGCGAGTACCGCTTTGATGTGGGAGCATCAATGATTTTTGGTTTTGGGGACAAGGGGACAACCAACCTTTTGACTCGTGCTTTAGCAGCAGTGGATATGAAAATTGAAACTTTTGCCGACCCCGTGCAGATTCATTACCATTTGCCCGATGGCTTGGAACTCAAGGTTCATCGCGATTATGAAGCATTTCTTCAGGAGTTGATTGCCATCTTTCCCCATGAAGAACAGGGAATTCGGGCATTCTATGGCAAATGTTGGGAAGTATTCAACTATCTTAATTCAATGGAGTTGCTTTCCTTAGAAGAACCTCGCTATCTAATGCGAGTATTTTTCCAAAAGCCTTTTTCCTGCCTAGGTTTAGCTAAATATTTACCCCTGAACGTTGGCGATCTTGCCCGCAAGCATATTAAAGACCCCAAGCTGTTGCAATTTATTGATATGGAGTGTTATCTCTGGTCAGTCGTACCTGCTGATAAAACTCCGATGATTAATGCGGGAATGGTATTTAGCGATCGCCATTACGGAGGTATCAATTATCCTAAAGGTGGTGTGGGGCAAATTGCGCAAAAACTCGCTGATGGTTTAATTCAGGCTGGGGGGGAGATTAAGTACAAAGCCAGAGTTACCGAAATTATGTTAGAAAATGGTCGAGCTGTTGGAGTTAAGCTTGCCGACAACAGCGAATATCGGGCTAAAAAAGTAGTTTCTAATGCGACACGCTGGGACACCTTTGGTAAATTAATTCCCCCTGAGCATACTCCTAAAAAAGAAATTAAATGGCAGCAAAGATATCAAAAATCTCCTAGCTTCCTCAGTTTGCATTTAGGAGTTGCCGCTAACGTATTGCCTAAAGGAACAGACTGTCATCATATTCTGTTAGAAAGCTGGGACAAAATGGAATCAAACGAAGGCACGATTTTTGTCTCGATTCCTACTTTGCTCGACCCTAGTTTGGCGCCTCCAGGCTATCACATCATTCACACCTTTACCCCAAGCTGGATAGAAGATTGGCAAGGACTATCACCTCAAGAGTATCAAGAGAAAAAAGAGGTGGCAGCAACTAAACTAATTCAGCGTCTAGAAGCAATTTTCCCTGGACTTGCTGCGGGTTTAGATTACCAAGAAGTGGGTACTCCCCGCACTCATCGTCGCTTTTTAGGTAGAGAAGATGGTACTTATGGCCCAGTTCCCAGCCGTAAATTGGCTGGCTTGTTAGGAATGCCTTTCAATCGCACCAGTATCCCTGGACTGTATTGCGTGGGTGACAGTACTTTTCCTGGTCAAGGTTTAAACGCCGTTGCTTTCTCTGGCATGAGTTGTGGGCATCGTGTGGCAGTAGACTTGGGGCTATAAAAGTGACTATTGGCTTAGAGCTTAGAGCTGCGGACGCTACCGCGTCCCAGTCGTCTTACGACGATCTGCGCTACGCGCTGCGCTTAGAGCTAGGAGCAAAGCTCCTTTATCGGCGATTGCGACTTTGATCGTTCGGTTTTACTGATTGGTAAAGCGAAAAATAACAGATACTATCGATACAGATTAGAAGTATCACTGGGATTATTTTGCCCAGATACTACTGACAATAAGAGGCTAAGTGGAGGTAGATACTAAAGTGCAAAACTGGTTGCTACAGAATTTAAGCGATGTACTTAATCGAGAATTAGAATTACAGCTTGGTACAGCTCAAACTGCCTCCTATTCAGATGTTGAGCAGATAAGTGAGAAAAAGTCGCAAAAATATTACAGTCACAAATATCACTTGGCAGAGTTAAATGCCGAAAGAGAATGGCACGGAGCGATCGCTTCTGTCGAAGAATTACTCTTGTCTGAAATCAATGGCAACCAGCAGCCAGAATCAACTAAATCAGGTCTAGTTTTTTCTGCTCCTGTACCTTTATTTAGTAAATTAGAACTAGTATCAAGCTTTCAGTCAGCAATATTTACCCCTAATGCTTTTAAGGTAAATGCGCTGATGCCCTGTCGCCATGCGACTGAACATATAGTTAGACAAGACACTACGCCAGTCATAGAGCTACCTCTAATTCCTCAAGATCCCATCGCTCAAGAACAATTTTGCTTAGTACTGACTGCTAACTTTGGTCTAATTTTGGTTTTAGGCACAGATGCAGAAGGTAATCCTAAATTTCATTTTTCTTTCGACCCTGTTACTTTGGGGAAAGTGTGGACTACGTTGCGATCGCGTTTAGTAATTACCAAATATCATAATTTAGCTGAATTAGATCGTTTAATCGAGCAATTTGCACCTCCTACTCCAGATTATCAATTAGTAACTAGCTTTAGTCGCCGTTTATTACATCACATACCCGCTCTAGAGTATTTATCAGCTAATTCTCGTCAAGTTGAAACAGTGGCAGCAGTTGCTGAATCAGCAGGAGCAGTTTTTCCAGGTAATGGTGCTACCAGTTGCGTGGAAATGGAGCTATTACAAGCGCTGACACACGAAGTTCGGACTCCTTTAACCACGATTCGTACTTTAACGAAACTACTCTTAAAACGTAAACAAGACTTTAAACCCAACGTAATTCAAAGATTACAAACCATCGATCGCGAATGTACCGAACAGATCGAGCGCATGGAACTGATTTTTCGCGCTGCGGAATTAGAATCTACGCCTCTTAACGCCAAGCCAGTAGAGCTAGTTGCCTTTTCTTTAGAACAAGTGTTTCAGCAAAGTATTCCTCGTTGGCAGGAAAAAGCTAAACGACGTAATGTAGAGCTGGATTTTACTCTGCCTTCTAGCTTACCTAGAATAATTAGCGATCCTGGGATGTTAGATACAGTTTTAACGGGACTGATGGAAAGCTGTACTCGTAGTTTGCCCACAGGAGGACACATTGATGTGAAGGTTTCGACAGCTGGAAATCAGCTTAAGTTACAGGTGCTTTCTCAAGCTAGCAACACTGATAATCCTTTTAAATCTTTAGGACAGTTACTCACCTTTCAGCCAGCAACAGGTTGTCTTAGCCTTAATTTAGATGCCACTAAAAATATCTTTCAGGCTTTGGGAGGTAAACTTACTGTAAGACAACGACAAGAGCAGGGTAAAGAGCTAACTATTTTCCTTCCTTTAGGCAATTCATATCAAACCTCAAAGGTGTAAGAGTATTCCAATAAAAAAAAGAGCTAAAAATCAAGTAGAAGAGCTAAAGATTTCAACAAACCATTTTTTCAAGTTTGGTAAACGTTGAATCTGTTGTTCAACTTCTGCCATGGCAACTTTTGTCAGTTTGACCCCTGTTTGATCAAGCTTGTTAATCAAAGTAACCACTGGATTTTTTTCCTTAAAGGTTAGGGTTGAAGCGAACTGTAGCACAGTATCTACACTATCTAATAAGCTGCCACTTCAATGCTGTTCGAGCCAGCTTTTGGCTCGCTCAACAGGGTTATATTTACTGTGGTAGGGCGGATAATCAGCTAGTTGAATTGTCAGTTGAAACTTCTTCTTCGGTAGTAAATTTGCCCAGTCCTATTCTGAGCAAGCCTTCAATTGATTCCTTAGATCAATTCATCGCCCTTAAAACATGGTGGGGTGCTGCTGATCCAGTGGAAATTGCCAAGCGATCGCGCTTATCTCGGAAAAAGCGCGGGCAATATCTGTGTAAGTTCAATCATACAACGTTTTGATAAACTTTTTGAAGTCGAGAATTAGATCGCCAAGATATTTTAGTTCATATTGTTTCGCACTTTCATATCATTGAAAACAAGTCGTGACATTTCAGGAAAAATATTCCAGTCATGAGCATAACTACGATCTTCTGCAAAAATTGTTAATATGTACTCTGTTTTTTGATCGGCAGTAGCTATATATGCGGTTTCTCCTCTTGATTCTGAAGTCCACCCTGCTTTGGCTGCAAAATAGATATCGTCTGGCAAAGATTGACTAAAAAAACCGCGTACATTGTTAAATATATTTGGGTCTTTATCAACTCTACTTTTAATTCTAGTAGTAGCATCAATAGCTAATAAATTTAGCATTTTAGAGCTTTTATCCGAAGAAACTGCTTGTCGTTTGACAATTTCATACATTAGTCGAGAAGTTTGTTTGGTGGTTATCTTATTACGAATCGGGTTATCTTTATTTTCTCTCATCTGTAATTCTCTTCCTTGTGGTGAATAAAGTTTGAGGTAGGGAATAGGAAAAGTTTTCTGACTAATATTTAAATCTTCATATCCCGCATCGATAAAAAAGCGATTGGTTTGCTTCCTTTTATTTAACCAAAGCTCAAGCTCTTTAGTGTTTAGATTTGAACCAGATTGAGTATCACTAATTCGATCTAAAATGCGACTAGCAGCTTCGTTATCTGACTTTTTCATCATTTTGTGCAAGTCTAAGCTCAGTTGTTCATCTTCAATCAAATTTTTCTCTTGTAATTGAGCTTGAAGCATAACTAACCAATAAAGTTTCACAACGCTTGCAGGATATCTAGGTTTTTCTTGTTGATACGAAGCTTCTTCACCAGTTTTCAGATCGATTAATGTAACTGATAAAGAAGTGGTTGGCAAACCTTTCTTTGAAGCCAAATTTATAACTCGATCTACTATTTTTTGTAAATCTTGACTTTGACGTATATTTGGGTTAACTTTTACATTGTAAACTAGCTTTTGCCTCGGTGTTAATCGAGTCTCAGGCAAAGAAGTAGGATACGTTGTGGACGCTTTTTCTATTTGATTATCATGTAAGTTTGAATCACTATTAATTAAACTTTTAGTAATGATATTTTTTGATATTTCTTTAGCGCTTAAATTTCCCGGTGGTTGATGATTTAATTTAGCTATTTGCCAAATACCAATCATTATTAATGTAGTTAGTATAGATATAGATCCTATTTTAAACAAATAAAATAGGTCAAATAAACAAAGATCTTTTTCTAAATAACTTTGATTTTTTGTAGAGAACTGAGATTTATTTTTCATATAATTTACCTCAGCTATTTAATTTTTTTTATGGTTTGGTAATCAGCTATTTTCCACTGTCCATTTTCAGACTCAAGATCATAGCGTACTAATCTGGTATCGAAACCACTAGCATTACGATCTATATTGCCGTATTGATTATAAAGAGTACGTTGTTCTGTCACAATTACTTCAATAGTGGCGTAATCCTCGTTCACAGCAAAATTTTCTACTGAGTCAATACTTTGAAGATCATAGATATAGTAAGAGGCATTATCTTGCAGCCAAGCAACCGATCCTTCAGGACTGCCTATATTATCGTAATAAGCTTTGCCAGTGAGCAATTCAGCCCCTAATTCTCTATTAAACGGCGGAGCAAATATTTGACTTTTGGCATCTAACCATCTTGCTAGTAAGTTAACAGCTTCTTGTTGAGTAAATGATGGAATTGACTGAGAAGCGTTTTCTATTTCAAGGTTTGATAAAGATAAATCTGTTTGTTGATAAGTTTCTGTGGATGGGAGAGATTCATCTGATGATTTTTCTACTTCTATAGATTCAGAAGTTTGTTGTTCGATATTGCTTGCTGTTTGATTTGCTTGGTGACCATTTATTATTAAACCTAAGAAAATAAAGAATCCAATCATACCACCAATAATCCAAGCTGTTCCTGATTGTTTTGAGTTGTTGGATGGAGGATTAATTGGAGTAACATCAGAATTCTTTTCACTCTGGTTTGTATTAATAACTTGGCTATCTTCTCTTTGTTTACTCAGATTAATTTCTGGCTCTACTGCCATAGAGATATCGACTACAGAAGCGGTATGCTCTACTTGTTTGTCTTGTGTAGATTTTCTTTTATCTACTAACTCATTACTATTTAATGTAAACTCAGATTTGAGAGATTCAAGTTCTTGCTGTTCTTGTTCGAGTTGTTCTATCTGACTTTTAGAACGTTCAAGCTTTCTAATTTCTCTTTCTAATTGTTTTTTTTGCTCGCTCCGCTCAATTGGATCTGAGATCTTGATATCTATTTCTTCTAACTGCTTCTCCAGCAATTGAATATCTCTTTTTAGTTTAGAACTTGACATAATATATAAGCCTATAAATATAAATAATTTATATTTAAAACTCTATTATTACCAATTAACTGAGATCTTAAAGAGATACAAATCACAATCCAAAAAGATGGCGATCGCTTTTTCTAGTTGTTGTTTGTTTTTAAATAGCCAATTGTTTACATAATTGTCCAAAATTCAATAATTAGAATTAATAATTCATCCAGCGAATAACTTTATAAGGTTAATTTGAAAAAATGATTTTATACTTTTATACTATTTTAAGCTTAACCTTACTTTTCGATTTACTAATTGCAATTCCATTATCAATAGCTGATATCCAAGGAGCAGCTACTAAAGTACTTTCATCAGAAATGAAAATAGTAGCAGATACCATTGCAATAAATAAGATACATAATGGTTTCCACCTTCTTGTATATACGTAAGGAAAAATGAATCCAAATAAAGCAAATATACTTGATATCCAAATTGCTCTTTTGGATAAATAAATTAGATGAGTTGTCTGGGGATTATTTACACTTTCGGGTAATTCTCTTGAATTTACCAAAAAAATAGAATCATCTGAAACTAAAGTATAAGAATCATTAGTCCAGTCTTCGGAGCTTTGATTGACTGGTAGATCCCAATCATTTAGAACTTGGTTATTAATATTATCTTGTCTTACTTCAGATTTTATTTTCTCGGTTACTGAATTTTGTTCTTGTAAATGTTGACTATCTTGTTGTTTATTAGTTTCTTGTTCATGAGTTATCAAAAAATCAGTTTTTAAAGATTCAAGTTCTTGCTGTTCTTGCTGTAATTTCTCGAAATTATTTTTTGTTCTAGTAAGCTTTTTGATTTGCTTTTGTAATTCTATTTTACGTTCATTACGTTCAATGGAGTCAGTAATACTAGTATCTATCTCTTGTAATTTTTCCTCCAACAATTTTATCTTGTTCTCTATTTTAGAATTCAACATGATCTGACTAGTATATAAAAATTATATTTAAGACTCTATTATCGCCATTGAATAAATATAATATGAAGATATAAATCACAAGTTGAAAAGATAGCGATCACGCTTAAATTGATTAATCTTTTTGGATGGCATAACATAAACGTCCAATAGTTAAAGTAGACTCATCCATTGAGTTTAAAGTAATATTTTTTAGGCTATTCATAAAGCCGTATAAATTACTAGTTTTTGAACCATCACTACCACTATTGAGATTCCACTCACTCCACCATTCAGGTTTTTGCAAGTCCTTAGCCACAACATCGACTGCAAAATAATAAATATTGGATTCGGGAAAGTTATTTGGATTTATGCTGGTAGTAAATTCAATTTGATTGTCATTAATTTGCCAATCTTTAAAATTCAAAGCTTTTTCAGCAGCAGGCGCTTGTTTAAACTGTTGTTTATTAAATTTATCAAACGCACTGACATTTGTGGCGATTTTTAAATCATGAGGATCGGCTGATAAAGTATGATTAATTTGTTTGAGGGGAAGTTGATATTTTATTTCTAAAGAATCAGTATTTTTATTCTTAATTTCTAATAATTCTATTGGTTGATTATTCTTCTCTACCGATACATCTCCATTATGTAATAAGTTGGGTGCTGCTAAATCTGATGATAAGTTAAGTGGAGAATTGAGATAAGATACATCTGCAACTAAATTATGTGGCGAAAAAATTAAGAACTGACTGCGATCGCTTAAATCTCCTTGTTCTTTGGCTAACTTATCAAAGTAATTAGCAATATCCTGATGGTGACCTAGAAATAGTACATAAAAAGGTCGATACTGCTTGCTAGTTTTCCCTTCAGTGTTGTAGTTAAACTTTTTATCGGCATCACTGGCAGAATAAACAGTGCCATTAAATTCGCTTTTTACTGCCCAAATACCTACGGCATAATTTTCAGCTTGATTATTAAAATAATTTTCTTTGATTTTATTAGCAATCAAATTAACATCACCATCATTTTGATCTAGATCCGTAACTATCACAGTCAGGCGATCGCTATTTTTAGGTTTAGTAATTAGAGAACCCAAATCACTAGAAACAGCAGGAAAATTGGATTTCTTCCCATCATAAAATTCTGATTTGTGCGCTTTATTAAATTCAGAACGAGTTAGTTCTTTTGCTTGATGTTGATGATCTCCAGAACGATAGTATTTAACAGTAGCTTTAGAACGACTACCACTTAAACCTAAAGTACTATCTAATAATTTTAAGGCTTGGATATAAGAACTATTTTCTTGATTTATATAGCCCAACATTGAGCCAGAACCATCAACATTAAAATCAATAGCTAAAGGATTAGTTAGTTCAGTTTTTTGCTTAACTCGCTCCAATTCACAATGTAAATTGGCATGATCGTCATTTACTAATGTTCCTTCTGGCTCTCCTTTAGCAACCGCAACACAGCCAGACAACATGGCTAGAATAGCTAAATAAATAATATTTCTGTTAGATATAAACATAATTGTAGTTAAAAATAAATTGTTTAATTTTGCCTAAATTTCAGTATTAATACACATAAATATGACATTTTCAATTAAAACTTTATGAGTTACATTGTAATTAACTAATATTTATTATGACAATAAGCTAAATATATGAAATCAGGAGAAATAACTAGACTAATAATTTGTCTAATTATTGGTGCATTAATAATTTTTCTCGGTCAGCCAAAAATTTATGATTTAAGAATAGTTAGAATTACTGATATTCCCGATCTTAAAGAATGGATTGGTAGTTATTATATGAACCAAGCTAGTATTGTTTTTGCAATATCTTTAATTTCTGTCATTTTCTGGTCTGTTTCTGCTATTCGTTCCAAAGCTAACGGCAGCGAATTAAAAACCTGGCAAGGTATTTGGTATGCACTTTTATTTGTTAATGTTCTAAGTATTTTTATTGCTATTTATCTTAATAAGATTAGCGATGATGCCCTACTTTCATCAATATTTTTCTTACTATTTGATGTAATTTGGATTTTCTGGCTAGGAACTGCTTTAAGTTCACCTAATTTGTTTATGTATTTACCCCCAGGTTCAGGCACAATACGCAGAGTTTTTGGAGATTAAAAAATGACTATTTATTTAATTGGTATTGGTGGCAGTGGGGCAAAATGTGTAGAATCGGTAGTGCATCTAGCATCAGTCGGTTTATTTCCGCAAGAGCCAATCAAAGTCTTATTTATAGATGCCGATGAAAGCAATGGCAATGTTGAAAGAGCGAGAAATAGTTTAAATATTCAAACTGCATGTCAACGAATATTGTCGGCGATTGATAAACAGCAGTGTCCTTGGATGCAGACATCAATTAAATCTTTCGATCTGTGGTCGCCATTTGCTAAAAATAGCTTAAACAAAGAATTAAGTGCGTTTTTTAACTACAACAACATTAAGCAAAGCGAGCCGGCCTTAGCTAATCTATTTGATGTTCTCTATACTGATACAGAAAAACAAGAAAATTTAGACGTAGGTTTTCGTGGTAGACCTGCTATTGGTGCTGCGGTGATGAGTCAAGTAGACTTAAATCGCTTAGATGAAGAACCCTGGGGGACTTTTATCGAGCAAATTAGAGCGGATGTCAACGAAGGGAAACAACCAAAAGTGTTGTTGTGTGGTTCGATCTTTGGTGGTACTGGCGCATCAGGATTACCTACTATTGCTCGCTTGATTGCTAACAAATTAAACGACATCAAAATTAGAGAGCGAGTCAAGATTGGTTCTGTTTTTATTCTGCCTTATTTTGGCTTTACTGCTCCTGCGGGAGAAAGTGAAAACGGCATTTATGCTCAGTCGGATAAGTTTTTGCTCAATACAGAAGCAGCACTGCGCTACTATGTCACCCAAGCTCAAGGCATTTTTGATACCGTCTATTTATTAGGTAACGAGAATTTAGCCAGAGTAAATTTCAGCATTGGTAAAAATACCCAGTGTAATCAACCTCATTTTATTGAATTATATGCTGGTCTTGCTGCCAGACATTTTCTAACGGAAACTCATCCCCAAGAAGAAACAATTGTCTTGTTGTCTCGTTCTCGATCGCAATATATCAATTGGGATGACATTCCCGATGGCCACAACGTCCAAAAGATTTTAGGTAGTACGACTAGATTTGCCTATACTTGGCTAGCAGAAATTGCTCCAGAATTAACCAGTGCCAAACAAGAAGGATTTAAAAGTTATATCAGATTTGCTCCTTGGTTGAGTAGATTCTATGATACCGATCCTAAGAAACCACTCCAGTTTGACAGTGACCAACAGCAAAATGCGATCGCCACAATTAATAACTGGTGTAAAGACTATTTACGCTGGTTACAAGAAATTCATCAATGTGAAAGCGATCGAGTTGAATTATTTAAACACAGCATTTTTGCCCAAGTCAATAATCTTCAGGGAACTAAATTACAAGATTTGATCCTGGGAGATAACCGCGATGCCAAAACCAGACAACGCAACGATGAACCAACCAGAATTAAAAACAATCTCCATCCCAAAAATATTCAAGGCAATAATAACGGCACGGTGGGATTAGCTCAAGCTGTATATCAAGCTTGTCAGCTTTAGACGTTGTTATTTGTAGCTCTTAGCTTTTAGCTTTTAGCTAACCCTATTAATAAATGTAGGTTGGGTTGAGGAACGAAACCCAACGCTAAAATCTACAACTGGTGTTGGGTTGCGCTACCGCTTAACCCAACCTACTCTAAAAACTTTTGACTTAAAAACTATGGCTAATTTAATATTACCGAAATTAAAAACAGGAACAGATGTTAGACCTCCAGAAAGAGAAGGAATTTGGACAAGCTTAGAATCAAAATCGGCGTTTCAGAATGTAGCAACCAGTCTCGATTATCAAGCTTCGGGAGAAACTAAAAGCGTAAGTTCTGTTCCTACTATGTGGGCGCGTCCTCTGTCTATAGAGATGGCGTTACACAATAAAAACTATCCTATTCGTAGAGAAATCATTGCTCAGTGGCAGGGAATGTTAGCTGCTGTAGCGTTAGCCGAAGTCAGACGATTTCCTTTAACCGCTCAACTAGTGGATTTGAGCAAATTACGCCAACAGCAGCCTTTTAGTAGAGCTTTATACCAACTGTTACCCAATCCCGTTAATGCTCTTTATAGTCTTGATGGTAATAATCCTTGGCAGGAAGTTTATGTTTTCCTGTGGAACAATCAACCCGTGGGAATGACTTCACCCAGTACCATAGTTGCTAATTCCGAAGAAGGTAATTGGTCTGGTTTACCCTGGTGGAATGAGGAAACAAAATGTTTAGGATCTCCCCTGACTGGTAATCACCTTAACGAGAATGAAAAAGCCTTGTTATGGCGGTGGTTAGAAAATTTAGGCAATCATCTGCATAATTATCAAGGTAAACCCAGGGCGATCGATGAAATTAGCGGTTTAATTAATGAATTTCGCAATAGTTTGGGTTCTTATCCCGAACAAGCCTTAAGTTTAAGCGATAATCCGCAGTTTTTTGGCGTATCGCTCAATCGTGGTGTCCTCAATGGGATTAACAAGCCTGCCAAAGCCGAAGCGCAACCATCTAACGTGCGCTTGATTGGTAGTAAAGGTTTAGGCACAGTACCAGACTTACTGATCCTCGATCCGCAGATAGCGGAAGCTTGGGGAAAATCACCCCAAAATATTTGGATACATCAAGACCAAACTTTAGCATCACTGCGACTAGAAGATTTAAAAACGAGTAAAGTCATCTGGCAGAATGTACGCTGGATCGAATCTAAGGATTTATTTTTACCAGAATTAACCTTTATCGATATCGAAGATGCCTTACCTGGTGGTTATTTACCTCCAGAAACTCAACCTTTAATCTTTAACAAACGCAGAATTACCCCCTTACTGCCCTTAAATCCGCTTCTGCTGGAATATTTCACCCCCGAAGATCTGATCCGTCATCTCAATATAACTCCTCTCAACAGCAGCGATGGCTCTTTTATCAGAATTGAGTTAGATTTACCTCTTTCGGGCAATAATAATCAACCGCAAAATTATCGCATCTACAAAGATTATCCACTAAAAGAAGAAAATGCTTTAGCTGACGGCGTGCCTATCTTAGAAGTATGGCCTCATTTCCAAGCCGAAGGTTGGCAAGAATATTATGGTTTCTATTACGATGCAGGTTTGGGAGAAGATACGTTTCAGGTCAGTTTTTCTCAAGCAAAAGAACCCCATGTCTTCCAGCAGGGAAGGGGTAATTATCAACTAACCAGACTGGATAAATATCCGTCCCATATTTTGTGTCAAAGTCAGAACCGTCAGCCTTTTGGTTTAATCTTGCTGAAAACACCACCCAGAATCGACTTAACTGGTGAGTGGCGTGTGGGAGTAGACTTTGGGACTTCTTTCACCAATATCTATGTCAACCGCAGAGGTACTGTCGAACCTTTATCTTTAGAAACTCTACACCACAAAGTAACAGAAGCGGATATTGAAACTCGTACTCCTGTATTATTTGAATATTTTATTCCTGAAAACTTTATTCCTTTAGAAAAGCCTCTACCTCTTTCTAGTGTTTTAACTACCAGAGGTAAAACTAATTGTGCCAAAGGTAAAGAGCGGGCTTTATTTGATGGACGGATTTATATTCCCGATAATAGCGATCGCTTTAGACCTAGTAATGATTGGATGGAAACAGATTTAAAATGGGATAATTTTGTTCCCAATCGTCTATTTTTAGAACATTTAGTCTTACATATTTCTGCTTTAGCTGTCAGTAAAGGAATCAAAGAAATTCAATGGGCTTTATCTTATCCTTCTGCTTTCGCCAAAAGCGATCGTCGTAGATATATTAAAAGTTGGCAAGAAATCACCGAAAACTTGCAACAAAAGACGGGAATCAAGCAAATTTGCCCCAAACAAGATGATTTAGACTATTTCCGTACTGAAAGTCTAGCTGTTGCCCAATATTTTGCCGATCAAGAAGATTACGATTTAGTTCGTAGCACTTGTATCGATATGGGTGGCGGGACATCAGATATTTCAATTTGGGAAAACAATCAGCTAGTACACCAATGTTCCGTTAGATTAGCAGGTCGTCAATTAATTTCACAATTTTTTGAAGTTAATATCGATTTTCTCTGTAAAAGCTTCCAGGAAAACCCTGAAGATTGGAAAGGCTTAAAACAAGAGCGTTTTTATGCCAAACTCGATGTTTTACTCCGTCACAAAGCAGAACAATGGCTCAAAGAGAAGATCAAAAACTTTGATAAAGACCCCGAATTTCAGGGCTTAGTCCGTTTAATCGCCTTTGGTACAGCAGGACTATATTACTACGTGGGCATTCTCTTAAAAGTGCTTCATGCCGAAGGAAAATATAGCGTAGACGAAATTACACCTACCTACGTTGGTGGTAACGGTTCTCGCTTACTTAACTGGCTAGATAATAGCGGTGAATTTGATCCTAGTTCTGATATCAACGATTTATTCAGCTATATGTTGAGTAGAGGTTCTGGTTTTGAAGACACGGAAGAAAAAACTCGCTTGAGTCAAAAACCCAAAGATGAGGTAGCCTGTGGTTTAGTTCTCAGCGATACCCGTCTTAAAGGACTAACCGCAAGACAAGAAGACCCATTGATTGCAGGAGAAGTATGTGAGATTAACGGCGAGAAGATTGAATACGATAGTCGTCTAGAGTGGGAAGATACAATTAAAGACTTCAAAATTCCCGAACTTGGTCAATTATTCACCTTTATGAATGAATTTAACTTAGGTATCCAAGAATTAAAGTTGGAAGATATTAAACCAATGCCTCAACATCAAAGAGGAAAGGGTTTAGAAGCAAAATATAAAGAACAACTCTATCGCAAAACTAGAAAGGAATTAGATGCGATGTTACTCAAAGAGTTTTACAAAGGTGATGCTGAAGATATTCGCCCTGATGCGCCTTTTATCTTAGGTTTAAAAGCTCTGTTGCGAGTTTTAGCTAAAGAATGGGCTGGTAAATAATTTAGTCTTTTTGACTTTAATTTATCCCTCGATAAATTGTGAGGTGAGAGGCAATTTATGATCGGCAAACCATCTCATGATTCTAGTGATTCTCAAATTTAGTTATTTAGCAGCATTAGCGGTTATGCCA
This sequence comes from Pleurocapsa minor HA4230-MV1, assembly GCA_019359095.1. Lineage (NCBI taxonomy): Bacteria > Bacillati > Cyanobacteriota > Cyanophyceae > Pleurocapsales > Pleurocapsaceae > Pleurocapsa > Pleurocapsa minor. The sequence goes on from JAHHHZ010000011.1 coordinate 417,481, forward strand.
GACTGTCCAGTTTGTAAATATTCTCATAGAGAAGAAGTAAGGAATTGTCAAAGATGTAATTGGTCGATGAAAGATGATTTGGATTCTATAGGAATTAATCCAGAACATCCAATTTTAGCAACTTATATTCCAACTATTGTCAATCGTTTGGAAGAAGAAGCAAAATCTAAAAACAATTTGCTTTTACATATTCAGACATTAGACCCAGATAATCAGAAGGCGAATAATCAAAAATTGGATGAACTAATCGACATAATTGAGTATAGTAAAAAAGAATACTTTCAGGAAATAGAAACTTTAAAAGAGCAAGTAATTGAATTGAAGTGTTTTCTGGAAAGTAAAAATAATTATTCTAATGTTGATCCCAAGACAACAAATAACTCTATAAGCACCAAAGATATCCAAACATTATTACCAATAGAAAACACTCCAGATGATTTGAATAATAAAAATGTTAGCAATATAAAAGATAACGAAAATCATAGCATTTTTTCAATAGAAAGCGATCGCAATGTAAACAATGATCCCAATTCAATAAATGAACCACAAGAAGGTAGTCTTTACAATGAGACAGGCGATCGCGAATCGTCTAAAAGTGTTGATACTCAAGAAGATACCGCACCCGAACTTAATTCAAATAGAAACTATCAAAGTTTTTATCGCTTGATTAAAAATGGAGAACTTGAAGCTATTAAAGTAGCAGTGCCTCAAGAAACTGTAGAAAAAATTAGAGGTGGTACTAATAGTGAACTAAAATTTGTTAATGATCGGAAAGGTAATTATTGGATTGTTAATTGGCATGAGGTTTATTGTTTGATTCCCAAAGAGAAAATAAATATCAATCAATATCAATACGGAAACTTTCAAAGAATATTTAATTGTCAAAACTATCAGGAAACATACAAAGACCTTGAAGTGATTGAACCTGCTACTGTTTTAAAAAGTGATGGTGAAACTTGGCAGCTAGAAAGAAAAGGTAAAATTAAATTTATTTAAATATTGGCATAATCTTATGAATATAAATAAACATGGTATTAATTGCTTATCAAAACTCGCACTAATCATAAGTATTTTTTTAAATATAGCTAACTCCGTATCAGCACAAGATTCAACATTATCTCCGTTACCAACAACAGAAAATACAACTTTACCGTCATCTACTAATAGTAATATAAGCAATCCAACGCCATCATTAGATACACCAGAAGAGCAAAAACCAGATATTAGTGAACAATTAACACAGATTCAAAAAGATTTAAATGATTCGGGTTTAAAAGAAATCAATCAATCTTTGAACAATAAAGATTTTTTTTCTAAGAAAAATAGTTTGATTTTTATCGATCTACCTATTTTGGCTATTTTATTATTATTATGGTTTCTAACTCAAAATAAACAACAAAAGCAAATTAAAGAACTAACAAAAAATCAAAACAAAATTATAAGTAAATTTAATCAATTAAGTGAACTTGATAATCAATTAAGTAACTTAGATAGAACAAGTCGCCAGATCATTGAAAAAATTCAAGACAGTAATCAAAGAAATATTGACTCGGAGATTAGATTACGTGAACTTTTTAGTAAACAGCAATTCAACCAATCTGTAAATTATCATAACAGTTTAACTTCAGATATATCTCATTTAAATTCAATTGTTGTTGTCGATAAAGTTTCACAGTTTGTTGAAACTTATAATCAAAACAAAAATTCTATATGCGACAATGCAAAAACTCTAGTTGCAGAAAGGCAAGTAAGCCTGAATCAAAGACGTTCTGGTAGTGCTAATGTAGTTACTCTCGAAAATACGACTCAGAAGAAGTATTGCATTATTGAAGAAGAGAACAATTATTATCTAATTCCTCATACCAAAATCAAATTCGATGAATTTAATAAGTCTACTCTTGAATCTTTGTTTGACTGTGCTAACTTAACTTCTGACTATCATAATTTTCAATTAGTTAAGCCAGCAAAAGTATCTCAAATAGATTCAGAAATATGGCAACTTGAGGAAAAAGGTAAGCTAAATTTCTATTAAATACTAAAAATCAAACATACCTCAATCAATTATTTGAAAAGAATTAACAAAATCTCATGGCTACAAGTGATAAAAATACAGTTGTCACTCAAGGATTTGTCGATAAACTGATTGACAAAATAGGTAAAATCTTAAAAGAGCAACATGCTCTCGTTGAACGAGATGAAGAACAGGCAGAAGAAATAGAATCATTACTTAATAAAATAAGCTCGATTGAAAACGATTTTGAAGAGTTAACTAAATCATTAGCAAAAGGAAGTTATCCTCTTAAATTAGCGCGATCTATAAAAGTAGCATCATCTTCTATAAAACCTCATATTGTTCCTGTCGATCTAACTAAAGCTCAATTAATTGCCACCTATAACGAATTAGTAGCCGTGTTGTCTGGTTATATTATCCCCGTTACCCTTACGTCAGATAGTTATCGAGGTTCAAATTCAGATGAAATAATTTTAGAAACAACAGTAAAGGGCAATTATTGGGCAATTACGACTCTAGAAAATAAACAGCATAAATATTGGCTAGTACCTAATAATAATATTAGTTTTAATATTCACAAATTGAAAACAGTTGAAAGTTTATTTCAATTAATGGGAGACTATGATTCACCCAATAGTGACTTCATTTTGGAAGAACCAGCAGTTCTTTCTCTATTACCTAATAACAAACAGTGGAAACTACTTCAGCCTGGAGTCCTATTATTTGGTACAAATTCAAAATCTGTATCGTCACAATTAAAGCCGTCACAAAATGTAGCTGATGATGAGCAGTCTAAAATTAACAAGCAACTCTTATCTGGCTTAACAGCCTTTCAAACTGAACTAGATAAACTAAACAGTAAAATTTCGCAGTTGGAAATACAATCTGAAATATCCCATCAAACTCATCAAAGAGAAAAAAAAGAATGGTTGTCAGAAAAAGAAATTTTGGCTCAGCAACTAGGAAAAATTGCCGATTTTAAATCTCAGCTATCTAACTTTAAAACTAAAGTTGTTAATTCTTTCAATGAATATAATCAAGTTGATACAAAAGACAATAATCATAATAGTTTATTTACTCAGGAAAGCGATAGTAGCTTTTTTGACAACTCTAATAATCAACAAGATATTAAATCAGAAAATAATTTAAATGGAAGCTATCAAAGTTTTTATCGCTTAATTAAAAATGGAGAACTTGAAGTCAGCGAAGTTAAAGTTTCTCAAGAAACAATGGAAAAAATTAGAGGTGGAACGCAAAGCGAGCTAGATTTTGTTAATGACCAAAAGGGAAACTTTTGGATTGTTAATTGGCATGATGTTTATTGTTTAATTCCTAAAGAGAAAACCTATATCAATCCATATCAATATGGCAATTTTCAAAGAATATTTAATTGTCAAAACTATCAAGAAACATACACAGACCTTGAAGTGATTGAACCTGCTACAGTTCTCAAAAGTGATGGTGAAACTTGGCAGCTAGAAAGAAAAGGTAAAATTAATTTTGCTCCAGACAATCAAAACAATATAAAAGATGCAAACAATAACCATAATCAAAATCTAAAAATAGACTTGACAACTCAAATCTCTCAATTTAGACAAGCATATACTCAAGACATAAAGCTGATTCAAGATCTGATAATAGCTAAAGTTGCAATTAGCGTTGAAACTTTAGAACAAATTACATTCAATAAACCTGATGTAATTACATTAGAAAATACTCCTCATGGTAAATATTGGATTATTGACTACTCAGGTAATTACTTTCTGATACCGAGTGAAATACAGCACATAACTGATGCAAAAGAAACCTCTCTAACTATTGCCCGACTTTTGTTTCATTTATCTGGATACTATCCCCAGTACTCTAGCTATCATCTTATCAGACCTGCAATAGTAACTAAAGTATCTACAAATCAGTGGAAACTAGAAGAAAAAGGTAAATTTAACTTTGCGTAGATATACGCTACTCGTAGATACAGGAGAGCGAAAATCGGATTAGATCTCATTATATTTTTTTAAAGGATAAGATGGGGGATGCAATTAATCTAACTTTTAAGATTCTAAAAATTTTGGATTGTAATTAATGAGTGAGAAATCTAGCGTCCCGATATTTAAGTCTTGGTTAAATCGGGGAAAACAGCACTTTCAAAGTATTCCAGTTTTACTTTGGTCAAATGCTCTGACAATTGTGTTTTTAAGCCTATTAAGCATCTATGCCAAGATTAAAAGTAAGGGTTCAGGTATTGAAAACCTGTTTAGCGATCCTTTTTATTTCAATATTTTTTATGAAGGTTGGCTGACTAGTCTCTCAGAAATTCTCTGGTGTACAGCGATCGCCATCTGCCTCTTTGCCTCTTTTCTCTTGTCTAAGTCGAATCGTCCTTTTCAGGTATTTTTATGGGGTAGTGCGCTGGTTATGCTGCTGCTCTTTTTTGACGATCGCTTTCGTTTAACTCTTCTTTTATGTGCTTTTTTTGGTGCTTGTAAAGTCGTTAAATTGAGTGTATACAGTATTTATGGCTTACTGATCATCAGCTACGCTTTAGTATTTGGTCGGACAATTCGCCAGACTCCTTATCTTCCTTTGCTCTTAGCTTTTTTTCTGTTTGGATTTTCTAGTGCGATCGATATTGCTCCCATTGGTGGTCGTGGTATTCGCGCTATGTTGGAAGATGGGACTAAACTCATTGGTCTAATTAATTTAACTATTTACTTCTGGTGGATTTGTCAGCAAGAGATTCAAAAAAATATAGTGCAGAAATAATTTGCCGCGCTCAGCTATATACTTCTACACTATTTATACTATTTTGAACTTATTTAAATTTACTAACCGATGCTACAAGAATTACGGTAGAAAAGACGCAATAAGAAGGCAGCACTAACTAATTTAGCTATTTCTAAACTCCAGTAGGCAATGTGCATTGAAGTCATAGAAGCAGGCATGACTTTAGCAGGAGCAAAAAGATCTAATGGCATACCCAAGCTACTCATTTGTGGAGTCAAAACATAAGTATATGCTAGAGCAATGATTAATAAGCCAGCGGCTAACAAAACTGACTTGGTGTTTACATTACTAACTGCATTATTGCCATAACGATAGACTAAACAACCTGCTAAAACTGTGGCAGCACAAAGTAATTCTAGATGATTAAAAGTGCCAAAAATTACGTAACCAGCACTAGCAAATCCAGGCTCATTCATCATGCCAGTAGTTAGCATTCCAGGCACAACTAAGCAGTCAAAAACCAAGCTGCCACTGAGCCAAAATCCTAAAGCAAACATAATTATGGTTGACCAGTTTGCTGATGGGGAATTACGAGGAGAAAATGCTTGCATAAGAATAGGAATAAAAATTATTACTCCCACAGCTTAACTAATAACTTAACCGTCTCGTATAACGAAAGGTAAAGTCTTTTGAAGAAGCTCTAAGTCTTGACAGCGATCGATGAACAATCAATAAACGAGGCTAACAAACAACAAGTAGCTTTAATTAAATAGAGGATAAATAAGTAAAAATGCTTAATTTTTTAAGTATTTTTTTGAGCATATTGCTGTTGTATTTCTTGAATAGAAAATAGAGCCTGAAATGTAATTCCTTGAGATTGATATAGTTCGTTTCCTCCTTGTTCTCGGTCTACTAAAGCCAAGATTTGCGTCACCTGATATCCCGCATCTTGTAATCTTTCGACGGCGGTTAATGCCGAGCCACCAGTAGTCACAACATCTTCTAAGACAATTATTTTAGCTCCCTCGGCTAAAGTCGGCCCTTCTATATAAGCTTTGGTACCATGTCCTTTAGGTTTTTTACGGATAATTAAAGCGGGAATTGGCTGGTTTTCATAGGCTGAAACAATGCTTACTGCTGAAACCATCGGATCGGCACCTAAAGTTAGACCTGCAACGGCTGACGTATCTTGTGGTAGCTTTTGGTATAGTAAACGACCTAGAGCTAATGCGCCGATCGCATTTAAAGTCACCTGTTTACAATTAATATAATAAGAACTTTTCGCTCCAGAAGAAAGAGTAAAATCTCCTTCAACATAGGCATCTTTAACAATTAAATCTAGAAGAATCTGGCGTAAAGTATCTGTATCGGCTGTAGCTAGTGAAGAAAGAGAAGTTTGTTTTGTGTTCATAAGTTGAGTGCAATAGAAAAGATATTTGTGGACTGTTCTTTCATTAAATCTTCAGCTAGGATTGAGCAGAAGTTACAGTAGTTTTGTCGCCCTGATAAGCAGGGAAATCATAACACGACCAGGCAATCTGTAGCCGTTAGTTTATTCACAAATATCACAAATATTAAGTAAAGTAATGTCTATTAAGTTTACTAAATTAAGTAAAGTTCTAGTGATAGCTGCTATTGCTAGCCTATTTGCAGTTGAAGCCCAAGCAGAAATGAAGCCTCTAGATGATGCGTTTAAAGATGCGTATCATAAAAGAGGTAAAAATGCTTTTAAACAAAGCAATATTTTTGGTCAAATTAACACTATTGTTGGTTTGACAGGATTCCCTGAGCAGCATGTTTCTTTAGATGGTAAGGCAGTCGATCAGCTCTATCAGCAAAGTCTAATTAAGCAAACATCGTCAGGAGAGTATTCTGTTACTAGAGACTTAGAAAATCCCTATAACACCTCTCTGCGTGAGAATCCTAGCTATATTGCCTTTTAATTGAGCTTGATATGTTGACAACACTAAACTAGAAATAAGCAATAACAAAAGTGTGGGGCAAAGTAATATTTACCTCACTTGCTTTTTTTTTCTTATCTTTCCTCAATTGAGTCCAGGGTGCAGGAGTTGAACCTGCCTTGCACAAATTATGAGTTTGTTGCCTAAACCGCTCGGCCAACCCTGGATATTTATTTTTGCACCAGTAGACCATTATATTAGATAAGTCGGTTATCTTTGACAAGATTAACTAAAAAAAATCAAAAAAAATTGCGATCGCATGAAAATTAGAGTTAAGTTGTGGCTCACTATCTTCTTATTTTTGATGATGCTGTTGGCTAGCGTGGCTAGCTCCTACATTGGCTACTTTATGGGTAGTGAGGCTTTGAAGGTAGTAACTCAACCAAATATTAATTCTGACGACGATAATCTCAGTCAAAAGCCTTTAGGTGGCAAACACAAGGGTTTGGAAATTATTGAAGAACAAGAAATTTTGCAACAAGTGTCTGATGTAGTGAATCAAACAAAATAGATAATGACTCAGCAAACTAGTTTCGTGATGCAGGCTTATATTCTTCTCTTGTTAGTTGGTTGATGGCTGAACAAAATTTGTGGTTGACTCTAGTTGGTGTTTTACTTTTAATCGCGATCAATGCTTTTTTTGTTACCGCAGAGTTTTCGATTGTTTCAGTTCGTCGCTCTCGCATCAGTCAGTTAGTTAAAGATGGAGATGTTCAGGCTCAAACTGTACAGTCTCTTCAAAGAAGTATCAATCGCTTGTTATCCACTACCCAACTAGGTATTACTCTTTCTAGCTTAGCGCTGGGATGGGTTGGCGAAAAAACAATCGCTGTCTCAATTATTGTCTTAGTTGAACGGCTCAACTTACCGACTTATATCTCTAAATCTCTGGCTCATTCTCTAGCTCTTCCCCTGTCATTTATTATTTTGGCATACCTACAAATCGTTTTAGGGGAACTTTGTCCTAAGTCGGTAGCTTTGATGTATCCTGAGCAACTAGCTCGGTTTTTTGGCCCTCCTAGTGTTGCTATTGCGCGCATTTTTAGCCCTTTTGTGGCAATTTTAAACTTATCTACCAGTCTGTTATTGAAGCTGATTGGAGTTGAATATAGTGGCGATGGCTGGTATGAGAAAGTCACCTCCGAAGAACTACAGCTAATGATTGCTACGGAAAGAGAATCAATTGGTTTAGAAGCAGAACAAAGACAACTGCTAAAAAATGTGTTTGAATTTCGGGATGATACTGCCGAAGAAGTGATGATTCCCCGCACCGATATCAAATTTCTCACCCTCAATACTACTTTTGGTGATTTATTACAGGCGATCGCAGAATATGGCTATTCAGGATATCCTGTAGTTGGTGAATCGCTCGATGATATACGCGGAATTATTCACTATAAGAAACTGGCTGAACCGCTGGCACAAGGCAACATTAACTTTGATTCTACTTTAGAGTCATGGTTAGAACCTGTCGGTTTTATTCCAGAATCAACATCCCTTAATGAACTACTACCTTCCATGCAGCGATCGCAACAAAAAATGTTGGTGGTAATCGATGAATTTGGCGGGACAGCTGGTTTAATTACCCTCCATGACTTGATTGCCGAAATTGTCGGTGATGGAGGTAGCGATCCCGAAACGGGAATTGAAGCAGTCCAAAAAATAGACGAGAATACGTTCTTAGTTTCGGCACAGATCAACCTAGAAGAAATAAACGAGCAACTAGATTTAACTTTACCTCTAGCAGATGAATACAACACTTTGGGTGGCTTTTTGTTGGAACAATGGCAAAAGATTCCCCATCAAGGAGAAAAGCTGGAATATGAGAACCTAGTTTTCACTGTCACTCTTGCCGATAGTAATCGACTATATCAAATACTTATTTCCCGTTAACTACAATTAATTAAGTATATTTAATTAAAATTATGGATGGAAGCTGGCTAATTTTGGCTGGAGGTGGTTTTGTTGCTGGTGTTCTAGCTGGCATACTAGGAATTGGTGGCGGGTTCATCATTGTATCGTTGTTAATCGCCTTGAACTACCCCTTTCCCCAGGCGATCGCCACTAGTACTCTGGTAATCATCATGAGTTCTAGTGCAGGCAGCTTTTATAACTGGAAAATGGGCTACCTAAATCTCCAGCGGGTAATCTATCTGGCGATTCCAGCTATTATCTTTGCTCCTTTGGGAGGATATTTAACAGGAGAAATACCAGAGTATATCTTGTTAATTATATTTGCCTCTTTTATGCTGGTCAATATTGCTTTAATTAGGCTTAAAAAAAGTATCGCCAACAGGAAACAAGAACACTCAACCAAGACCAAGACGCTGAATCCCATAATTTCTAGAGTTATTACGGGAGGACTTGCTGGTTTTTTGGCTGGTCTTTTGGGCATTGGTGGTGGTGTGATTATGGTTCCGCTGCAAATGTTGCTCTTAAACGAAGACATTAAAACGGCAGTTCGCACCAGCCTAGGGGTAATTGTGGCAGCAACTATCTCAGCTTGTGTATTTCATATAGTTAAAGGCAATGTTCTATTTGTTCCTGGTTTAATTTTAGGCATTAGTGGCATGGTGGGTTCTCAAGCGGGAACGAGGCTACTACCCAATATGTCCAATTCTTTGGTAAGTAAGTTTTTTAGTTTGTTTTTGATTACAATGGCCCTGTTTAACTTTTGGAAAGCCTGGAACAGCTATCATCTCAGCCTTTATAGTTTGCTAGGGAATTAGGGAATTAGGGAATTAGGGAGAGATAACTAATTACCACTAAAATATATCTTGTTTTTGGTTTTATTCAGAATATTTCCTAGGCTGGGATACACCAAAAAAATAGGCTAAAGTAAACTCAATTATTGAGCATAATTAAATCTTAAATGTCGATACTAGAGCAACTTTTCAAATACCATAAAAAGCGTCGTTTTGCTGTAGCCTTAGCTTTGTTGGGTACTGTGACCCCTGTTGTCGGACTGCATAAACTATATTTAGGTCAGCCAGTATGGGGCATTATGTATATCCTCTTGTGGTCTACGCCAATTGCTCGTATTGCCTCGGCAATTGATGCGGTATGGTATCTGGTACAAGATTGCGAACAGTTTGAACGTCAATTCAATGGACACAAGTACAATTCTAATTTGAGTAGCGCACCCCAGGTAAAAGCGATCGCCGAAGCCATGCGCGAACTCGATCGGCTACGAGAAGATGGTTTGGTTACAGAGTATGAATTTGAACAAAAACGCCGCCAGCTTTTAGAACAAATCACTTGAGCAATGAACAGTAATCAGTAATCAGTAATCAGTAATCATGTTTAAGCTATCTGAAATTGCAATTAGCAAGAAAATAGCCAACGATCCTTACTATCGTTTTCAGTCTTTAAGGGAAATTGCGATCGCTGCTAAATTAGGGATTAAGATTGACGTTAATCTAGCAACGGTGGATGATTGGCTGCGACTACCAGGATTTTCTATTCGTCAGGCGCGATCGCTGGTAGAGTTAGTCAGGATGGGGGTACAGTTAGTTTGTCTAGAAGATATTGCTGCGGCGATCGATGTTTCTCCCCAGCACTTGCAACCCTATGAGCCAGTTTTAGCTTTTGCCTATTACGATCGCCTCAGTCCTCTTAGTCCAGTAAAAATAAATATTAATAACGCCTCGATCCAAGAACTTGCTGCAATTCCTGCCATGACTTGTGATTTGGCTGAAGAAATTGTCTTTCATCGTCAAAATCAGGGAAAATATCGCAATTTAGTAGACTTATCATCCCGTCTCAACCTTGATAGCGATTTAATCTCGCAAATAATGCACTATGTAAACTTTACCTGATCTAGGTTCGGGTTAAGACAATTTTGGGGGTAATTTTACAAAGTAATAATATTTTTTAATTTCTTAATGCTACGGCTAATTGTATAGTTACTAACTTTAAGGTTTGTTTGTGCTTGAAGTCTTTTTAATCCTTCTTATGAGGTTTTATAGCCATACATAAAAACGTTAGGATATTTCTTATATGAAGTCCGTTTAAACAATTCCAATTAAAACTCGCGCCCTAAAGGATATGCGAAGCGGTATGCTTTAGCACTAGCTTCGCGTCGCAAAGACGCTAAGACGCAAAGATTTTATTAGAAGTAATTAAGCGGACTTGATATTACTTCCTACTTCCTATTTCCTATTTCCTATTTCCTATTTCCTACTTACGAGCCGATTACTATTAATGTCCTAATCTAATTTTGTACGGCTATAATTGCTAGCGCTCGATCATCAACTTGCTCTCTACTGTTGCTAATAACTCGTCAATAATTCGGTTATGAAAATAGTGAGGCGGATTCCACTTAACCCACTCGGAAGAACTATGTTCAGTCATCACAATCTCTAATTCTTCACTTACCCAAGCAAAAAAAATCACCAAAGATTTCTCAACTTTTTCCCCCCCGAAACGTCGATAACGAGGATAATAAATTGTCCTAAAGCGAAAATCTAATTCTAAACAGACTTGTTTCCGAGTAATTCCTGTCTCTTCAAATAATTCTCGCAGTGCGCACTGTAACTCTGTCTCTCCTGGTTCAATATGACCTTTGGGCAAATCATAACGATACGAACGCTTCATCAACAAAAATGATGGTTTTTGAGTTTTTGTGAAGCAGATTACACCGCAGGATTTTACTTTTTCCATGGAAAGCGAGCGCATGACAGAGACGATCTTCGTCAAGATAAATGATTCAAGTCATAATTCAAATTTTTAATTCTTCAGGCAGATCGAAGCCACCATCAGTATTACAGGGAAAAGCGATCGCCTCAATCACAGCATCAATAGGCAATACACCATAAAAGTGAGGATATAATTCAATACCCCCCTCCAGATTTTCCTCAATTAGACCATCTTTTATTCTAGATGAATCGATCACTAATATCACAAGTCCGTTTTGTTCGGCATAAAAACGCTCAGCTACGGTCAAGAGTTGATGACGATAGGAAAGATGAATAAACTGTGATTGGGCAAATCCTTTCGGTTGATATTCGCCCAGAATTTGGGCATCTTTCCATTCAGCAGAAGAGGTGATGTGATATGTTTTTTGACTCAAGATGACTCACCGCTGATATGAACAATAATCTCTCGATAATTACCACGTTGGCGATGTTCCCAAAGATATATTCCCTGCCAAGTCCCTAAAACTAACCTACTGTTAGAAATCGGGATCTGTTCTGAGGTATGGGTTAGAGCCGAGCGAATATGAGCGGGCATATCATCCAGTCCTTCTGCACCGTGGATATAGCGACTGGCATCTTCTGGTACTAGCCGAGCAAAAAAGTTCTCCAAATCAATTAAGACATCAGGATCGGCATTTTCTTGGATTAATAAAGAAGCAGAAGTATGGCGAATAAAAATTGTACAGAGTCCTGTAACCACATGAGATTTAGCCACAGCCTGTTCTACTTGACTAGTAATGTTATGGAGCGATTTACCTGTAGTTTTGATTTTTAAAGCTATTTGATGGTGTTTCATTGGTAATTGCTGAGTTTAATTTTTAGATTTCGGTGGTTTGTTGATGTCAGGCTGATTCTTGCTATTTACATTATTACCAGGGTTTTGAGCCGTGTCGGCAGAATTTGCTTTGGCTTCTGCTTCCAACTCTGCGGTGGTGGGGTTAAGATTGCAGCGAGCAAATAAGGATTTAATCACATTTTGTTCTTCATCTGGGAGCGCAAACCACCAGGGGAGATGACCTGCGGGGGCTTTTGACGGCTCAAAGTCTAGCTCGTCGTAAAGCAGATAACCGCTACCGTTGGCAACTTCTCCTTTTTTCCAACCTACCTCAGTAGCAAAACGTCGCCAAGTTTGAGTTGAAAAGTCTCCATCTTGGTTAACGTTCTGCCACACTTGTTGTTGCGGACTAAAGCCAAATTGATTGTTACTGTATTTCTTCCAGAGATAATCTACGGTTCTAACATCAGGGCAAGAATATTCCGCAATAGTTTTTAGTTCGATAAAGATATGCTGATTATCATTTTTAGCGGACTTGATAATCTGCTCAACCAATTGATAGGTATGTAGATCTGCTTCTGACCATTTACCCTCCTTAAGGAGATCGCGCAGCTTAGTGTAATCAATCCCAGTTTTAGGCGAGATTAAAGCAATTTTTTTAGTGGTGCTAGTAACTGAAACCTCCTCTAGCTGTTCTGGCTGATTGGGTTTAGCTTCAGTTTCGACGATTACTTCGGGTTTGCTTGCTGGTTTGGGCTGTTCTACTGGTTGTTCGGCTTCGGTTTCGACGATTACTTCGGGTTTGCTTGCGGGTTTAGTTGCTGGTTTGCTGCCAGAACCAAAGGTTGGTACAGATGAAACATTATTAGAATTAATTGGTGACGGTTGGCTTGGAGCTGTTGGTTTGACGGGTGTTTTGGCTGGGGGAGCGGGTTTTGTCGCTGGCTGTTGGGCTGCCACTTCAGGTTTGGGGGTTGCTGCTGGGGGATTTTGCGCGGTGGGTTGAGCCTCTAATTTAGCGATCGCCTGTTGATAACTAACAATCGGAATTGCATAGTTGGAAGTACCGCCTGAAATCGCATTAACATTCGCTTCTCCATGAATTCCAATCATGACCCCATCTCGACTAAAAACAGGTCCTCCACTCATCCCAGGAAAGGCTTCCCCACTATAGATTAGAGAATAGCCATTTGCAGTAGATTTTGGCAAAATACCCACTATATTAGCCGTAAAAAAGCGATAATAGCGATTATCTTCCCGCCGTAGTTCCCCTGGATAGCCCGCAAAATAGACAATTTGTCCTTCACTCAGGCTACCAGAATCGCCCAATTCGGCAGTTTGATAATTTTGGTCACTGCTAAATTGAAATATAGCCAGATCTACCCCTGGCAATTGTTTAATGCTGCTGGCTATTACCTGATGTTTTCGACCATCAATAGTCTGTACGGTGTAGCTCCCTTGATTTTTCATTACGTGCCAGTTGGTCAAGACGGTATAGTTGCCATCCTGGTATTCGAGGATTGAACCAGAACCAACATTCGCTCCATCTATACGGACAACAATTTGTTTGGCACGAAGATTAACTTCTTCTGGCGCAAGAGCCTGAGCTAGTTGAGAGACTTCAGCTTGAGTCTGTTGGGTGGCGATCGCACTGAGTAAGATACCTGATGCTAAGATGCTACTTACTGCCCCTGTAATGGTTAGTTGAGTAATTTTATGCTTAAATTTCATCTATTTAATTTTGAGCGATAATTTTGAGCGGGTTTAACTATAAATAACTACTAAATATTAATAATTTAATTAACCAGATTGGGATAATTATTAGCTATTGTATTTATTGTCGCAAAATAACAATTGTAAGTTTCTCCCGATTGGACAGCAAATGAACTGAAGTTTCTAGCCTATTGCTGCTAAATTATGCTTATTTTAGGGAACAGGAGCAAATACCTTGAGACTTTGAGGTAAGCATTCAATCTCTAGAGGTGTATTGCCGATAATTTCACCATCTAAAACAACTTTTTGGATTGGGTTGGCAGAAATTTTTACTTTTGGCGATCGCAAATGAACAACATTATCTAATCCTGCGTTAGTTCTAATCAGGGCAGCCCCCAACATGCCTAAGAGCGTAGTTACCGCCTGTAGCTTGTTATCCACCGTGGCAATAGTAATATCTAGCAAACCGTCATCGACAACCACTTCACCTATTCCTTGAGCTAAGACTGATGTGGGTGGTGCAGCATTGGCAATGGTGATTGCCCCCGCCTGGAAAGTTCTAATTTCTCCAGCAATTTCGATTTCCGCCTCAAACAGTTGCTGTTCGTCTAACTGCCTCCAACCTGCCATGATATAAGCCAAAGAACCCCAGCGATTTTTAGCCTCGCGATCGGCTTTTTCGATCGTTTCGGCTTCATAACCAATCCCCGCCAAGAGAATTAAGGGCAAATTGTTACATAGAGCAGCATCAATGGTTCTAACTTTCCCTGCCAAAATTATTTCACAAGCTCGTCTAAGTTGATTAATTTGCTGGGTAATACCCAAAGCCATACTAAAAGCATTCGCCGTGCCTCTAGGGATAACGCCCAAAGGAATATCCGTACCGATAACTGCCCCTGCCACTGCCGAGATCGTACCATCACCTCCCGAAGCAATAATCAAATCAGCATCCTGAGCGATCGCCTGTTCGGCTAATTCTCGCGGATCGATATCAGGACTAGTTAAATGAACCTCAAGGTGTAAATGAGGCTCTAAAGTTTGCTTAATAAATTCCAAGTCTTGTTGGCCGTTGCCATTACCCGATATAGGATTAAAAATCAAATGAGCTACCAAACTTTGAGCAAAACTATTGGCGATCGCTTCTGCTGTGGCTAAATTAGTCGCTAAAGGGACTAAGTGTAAATTGCAAATCCGCAGTAGTGCTTGAATGTCTGGCTCATCAGGTTGTGCGTTTAAAGGATCGATTAAAAAAATTACCGCAATCACTTCCCCCGCAACGACTTTGGCAGCGATTTGGACATCTCCTCCCAATGAACCTGATGCCATAATTTCTATTTTGAGCTTAGTTGCGTCCTTAATTCTTTTCCCTGTAATCCCTGTAGCAATTAGATGATAGCGAGACAACAAAGGCTGATGGTTAAGCGCAAAATTTACCATTTCATCTTTCTTTGCGTCGTGGGCAATTAGAGCAATTGTTCTAGCCATATGTTCTAGCCATAGTCGAATGGGGTAGCTGATAACTGAAAATACCAATAGTTCGGTTAGTACGGTTAAAGTTCGGTTTTAAAGGTTAAAACAAGGTAAATCCTGGTAGATAGATGCGTTAAAATCATTTGTACGAACTCTGACATCAAAGCAATAATTAGAGCTTAGATATTGTTTCTCCCGTCAATTTGTCGCGTAGATAACAATATAACGTAAGAGGTAAATTTACTAAGTAAAACCTATGGATTCACCAATTCAGGCAGTACAAGCTCCCTATAGAGGAGGCGGTGGTAACTATCGCACTCCACCCCCAGATTTACCTTCTCTGCTATTAAAAGAGCGCATTATCTATTTAGGTCTTCCTTTAGTTTCTCCTGATGAGTATAAAGACCAAATGGGAATTGACGTTACGGAGTTGATCGTAGCTCAATTACTCTTTCTACAATTTGATGATCCAGACAAACCAATTACCATGTACATCAACTCTACTGGTACTTCTTGGTATGGCGGAGACTCCATTGGTTTTGAAACAGAAGCTTTTGCTATCTGTGACACTATGGACTACATTAAGCCCCAAGTACATACTATCTGTATTGGTCAGGCGATGGGAACGGCAGCGATGATTCTCTCTTCTGGAGCCAAAGGCTATCGCGCCAGCTTGCCCAACGGCACAATTATTCTGCATCAACCCCGTCAGGGTGCAAGAGGACAAGCAACCGATATTCAAATTCGTGCCAAAGAAGTCATTGAAAATAAGCGAGCTGTCTTGGAAATTTTTAGTCGTAACACTGGTCAATCAGTAGAGAAGCTAGAAAAAGATACAGACAGAATGCTTTATATGACTCCCCAAGATGCCAAGAACTACGGCTTAATCGATAAAGTTCTAGAAAGTACTAGCGATCTGCCTACTCCTGTAGCTGCTCTTAGTTAAATACAGCTTTCAGCTTTTAGCTCTTAGCTTTTAGCTAAATCAAAGCTAATAATTCACAGCTTTAAACAAGAAGAACACTAGAAACCCCTAATAAAGGTAAATTAAAGTCTATGCCCATTGGTATTCCCAAAGTTCCCTATCAAATGCCTGGTCAGCAGTATAGCGACTGGATTAGCATTTATGACCGCTTATATCGTGAGCGCATTATTTTCCTCGGCCGAGGAGTTAATGATAGTCTAGCTAATCAAATTATTGCGATCATGCTCTACCTGGATTCTGAAGATCCTGGTAAACCGATCTACCTTTATATCAACTCTCCTGGTGGTTCCGTAACTGCTGGATTAGCTATCTATGACACGATGCGTCACATCAAGTCTGAGGTAGTAACTATTTGTGTTGGTTTAGCTGCCTCTATGGGGGCATTTTTGCTCTGTGGTGGCACCAAAGGTAAGCGTTTAGCATTGCCTCATTCTCGGATCATGATTCACCAGCCTTTAGGGGGTGTTCAAGGACGCAGACAGGCGACAGATATTGATATTGAAGCCAAAGAAATTCTGCGCCTTCGTGACCAATTAAATCAAATGATGGCCGATAATACGGGGCAATCGATCGAAAAAATCAAAAAAGATACCGATCGCGATTATTTTATGTCAGCTTATGAAGCGATGGAATATGGTCTAATCGATCAAGTAATTGAAGACAAGCAATAGTCTTAACTAATGACAAATAATTTTAATCTACTGGTGAGTTAATTAAACTTGCCAGTTTTTTTAGGACTCGATTAGCTAAAAAAATTTAATTAAATTTATGAGATTTATTTTTTGGCTTTTGACTATTATTAACTAATTGTTAAATATTTTATGATTACTTATGTAACTGTTAAAGTTGCAAAAATAAGGCAAAGTTAGATTTTTGTTGCCAAAATACTTGGGCAAATATACTACTGATAAAGCTGTAACTCTTTACTAAACTAGGAAGTGTCTTCAAATATCAAAAATAATCTCAGCTTTGCTAATAATTAACTATTAATATTTATACTGTTTATGAAATTGGTAAATAATTGAGTGTCGAGTCTAAAAAAATGAATATTCATACTTTAAGAAGTAACATCACCAAAAGTAGAAATACTTTAATCGGTAAAGTTCTCAATACGAAGAAAAATCTTAATTATTTAAAAGATTTGGAATCTTGGGGCAGCCTGGAGATTGTTAATTCTAACGAAGCTTATATTGAATATAGATTGATTTAAGCTTTAATACAAATGATTTAAGGAGCTGCTTCAGACTGTGAGGCAGCTTTTTTTTTGCTGGTAAACCTGTAAAGTAGTTATATGGCAATACTAGGCAATGTTAGGAAGTTTTTTATTACTACCTACTACCAATAAAGCCAATCACCCTAATTGTCCTAAGCTAATTTACGATGTCCTCAAGTAAAACTAAAAATTACAACTTACCTCTAGACAAAATTCGCTTCAATGAACAAGGATTAGTCCCAGCGATCGCCCAAGACTACCTTGATGGTACAGTGTTAATGATGGCGTGGATGAATCAAGAATCGTTACAGAAAACTTTGGCGACGGGAGAAACTTGGTACTGGAGTAGATCCCGTCAGGAATTATGGCACAAGGGCGCAACTTCAGGGCATATTCAAAAAGTGCGATCGCTGCGTTACGATTGTGATAGTGATGCTTTACTAATCACCATTGAACAGGTTGGGGATATTGCCTGTCATACAGGGGAACGTAGCTGTTTCCATCAGATCGATGAGAGCAAAATTGCACCTCCTGCCGACACTTTATCAGAAGTCTATCGCGTAATTTGCGATCGCCTGGCTAACCCTATCGAGTCCTCCTATACCTGTCAGTTAATTGCGGGAGGAGACAACAAAATTCTCAAGAAAATTGGCGAAGAATCAGTTGAAGTAGTAATGGCTTGCAAAGACGATCGACCAGAAGAAATTGCCTCGGAAGTGGCAGACTTGCTCTATCACACCCTAGTTGCCCTGGCTTATCACAAGGTGGATATCCGCGATGTTTATCGTCAACTGCAATCTAGAAGGTAAATTGATTACTGGTTACTAATTACTGATTACTGATTACTAATTACTAATTAGCGATCGCTCATTGCTCACTGCTCACTGCTTTGCGAATTTCTGAGTAAAACGAGGTTTGCTTGGTACCGTCGCTGTATTTGACTACTGTGGTACGCATTTTGAAGTTGTCGCTGGCAAACCACTGTCGTTCTTCGGCAGACATTTCGTCAGTTTCAATCGTTAGAGTTAGTGCCTCATCTTGACCTAATACATACTGTCCAAAAACTTGAGGATCTTGAAGACGAATGAGTTTTCCTGTAGTATCGCTATCTGGATTACTAACTAAAACAATAGTTGCTGAACCCACCTGTTTGGCTTTGCCCCAGTCAACGGAATTATCCCAGCTTTGAACTGCGCCACCAACAGCTAAACTTGAGTCTAAATTGTGCTGCTGACAAAGTTCCAATACCCGCGAATCATCGGCAGCCAGCAATTCAATGGTAATATCGGCCTTGCTGCTGGCGGATTCATTCTGGTCTAAAAAGTAGTTGGTGCGTTGACTAAACCATCTACCTGCACTTAAGCTTAGGAATTTTTCTAGATTCATGATTATATGATTTTACCGACTCTATAGAGATTGTTTTAATTAGTGCCTTTAATTAATTGAACATATCTTGGTTTTCTTAGCAACATCCCCATTCTCTCTAGTTATGTATGTATAGCCAACAAAATTACCCTACTTCCGTTACTGAGCTACCTTCTTTAGAATTGACTCTAGATATCTTGCTCAACCGTCAGGAAAAAGACTGGGGTTACTTTCAGGTAGTTAAAGAAGGAGAATTTTATTCTCTGTATATTCCCACGTTGGATAGTTTCAAGCTTTATAAGAATCCCAAGAGTGAAAACTTCAAAGGATACTGGTGTAATTATCTTTCAGATATTTTGCCTGATATTAAAAGCCGTGATGAAAAACCTGATATTTTTCTGCGCAACCGCAATAAACAGGTAGAAGAAAAAAAGAAAAGTAAAACCCTACTGAAAAAACAGCGAATTATCGATGTTAAATATCGTTTTAATTCTTGCCCAGAAATGTATCGGATTAATCAAATGATTGCTAAATTAATTCGCGATCGCCTTTCCAACAATCTTACCTTCGATCCTGGGACGGAAGTTATGCCTTTGGTATTAGCCACTGAAGTTGAAGATTAGACGAAACCTGGCATTTTAGCGAATCGCCTTGGTAAATGAATTTATGCTGGAAGTTTATCAGGCTCGTTAAAATAATCGAGCATAATTATAACTAAAATTTGACAGGCTTATGATCGAGGCAAAAATTGGCATTATTGGCGGCAGTGGGTTATATAAAATGGATGCTCTCAAGGATGTTCAGGAAGTAAAACTAACTACTCCTTTTGGCGATCCTTCCGATGCCCTCATCATTGGTGAATTAGAGGGTGCAACGGTGGCTTTTCTGGCTCGTCATGGACGTAATCATCACCTGTTACCTACTGAATTACCTTTTCGTGCCAATATTCATGCGATGAAGCAATTAGGGGTTGAATATATCATTTCTGCTTCTGCTGTTGGCTCACTCAAAGAAGCTGCTAAACCTCTAGATATGGTAATTCCTGACCAGTTTATCGATCGCACTAAAAATCGCGTTTCCACCTTTTTTGGCGAGGGATTAGTTGCTCATATTGCCTTTGGCGATCCTATTTGTCCTAATCTTGCCGATATTTTGGCTGATGCTGTGGATTCATTAAATTTGCCAGAAGTTAATCTACATCGTGGTGGCACTTATGTCTGTATGGAGGGCCCTGCATTTTCTACCAAGGCGGAATCTAATCTTTACCGTAGTTGGGATGCCACTATTATTGGCATGACTAATTTGACTGAGGCGAAATTAGCCAGAGAGGCAGAAATAGCCTATGCTACCTTGGCTCTGGTAACAGATTACGATTGTTGGCATCTCGATCACGATAGCGTTACGGTGGAAATGATTATTGATAATCTACATAAAAATGCCATCAATGCTCAACTAGTCATTAAAGCCACAGTTAACAAGCTCAATGCCAATCCGCCAGAATCAATAGCTCATTCAGCTTTAAAATATGCCATTTTGACTCCTCCTGACAAGATTCCTGCTGCAACTAAAGCAAAGTTGTCTTTATTGACTAAAAAGTATTTTTAACCTTGGTAGTAGCGCGTCCACTCTAACTTGTTGGGTTGAAATAATTAAAATCGGTAGGGTGGGCATTGCCCACCCTACTTAAATGAACCCAGTGCTTTAGCCTAGACGCGCTATTACACTAGAATTTAATATTTAATTTTGTCTCTAGAGCTATTTTTGAAAATTAGTCTGAGATCAAGAAATTGCTCTCTTTTTTTTTGCTTATTTTTTTAGGTAAATTAATCCCGACTAAAATTATCGGGTATGTTTGACTCTTGGTTTTTACTCGTGATAACATCCAATTACTGTTGACGGAATAAATGTTTAATCATGACTCAGACACCCATCAAAACCGCTAAAGGACGCACTTTTACTCATTTGGTATCCAAAGAAGGTGGAGTGAAGTATCCACTGAAAGCACTGAACGTATGCGAAGAAACGTTTTCGCCTTTAGAAGTTGCTTACGATTATGACGAAATTCGTCGCCAGGTTAGCCGTGAAAGTATTGCAGCAGGGCCTAATTCAATTTGGCGCTACAAAGCATTCTTACCTGTAGAAAGTGAAAATCCGATTGATGTTGGTACAGGCATGACTCCTTTGGTCAAGTCCAACCGTTTAGCGCGTCGTCTGGGTCTAAAAAATCTTTATATCAAAAACGATGCGGTCAACATGCCGACTCTTAGCTTTAAAGATAGGGTGGTGTCTGTAGCCTTGACCCGTGCTAGAGAACTCGGCTTTTCGACTGTTTCTTGTGCTAGTACTGGTAACTTAGCCAATTCTACTGCTGCGATCGCTGCTCATGCAGGTATGGACTGCTGCGTATTTATTCCTGCGGATTTAGAAGCGGGAAAAATTATGGGGACTCTGATCTATAACCCTACAGTCATGGCGGTGAAGGGTAACTACGATCAAGTAAACCGTCTTTGTTCTGAAGTAGGTAACAGCTACGGCTGGGGTTTCGTCAACATTAACCTTCGTCCCTACTATTCTGAGGGTTCTAAAACTCTAGGTTACGAAGTAGCAGAACAGTTAGGCTGGGAATTACCCGATCATATCGTGGCACCTCTAGCCTCTGGTTCTCTGTTTACCAAAATCTATAAAGGCTTTAACGAATTTGTCAAAGTCGGTTTAATTGAAGACAAGCAAGTTCGCTTTAGTGGCGCACAGGCAGAAGGTTGTTCACCTATTGCTCAAGCCTTTAAAGAAGGCAGAGACTTTGTTACTCCTGTTAAGCCAAATACGATCGCCAAATCGATTGCGATCGGCAATCCTGCTGATGGCTATTATGCCCTAGACATTGCCCGTAAAACCAACGGTAATATTGAAAGCGTCACTGATGCCGAAATTATCGAAGGCATGAAGCTATTGGCAGAAACTGAAGGTATCTTTACCGAAACTGCTGGTGGTACGACTATTGCTGTTCTCAAGAAGCTGGTAGAAGCTGGTAAAATCAATCCTGACGAGAAAACAGTTGTTTATATCACTGGTAACGGTTTAAAAACCCAAGAAGCAGTACAAGGATATATCGGTGAGCCTTTAACCATCGAGCCAAAATTAGATAGCTTCGAGCGTGCGCTAGAACGTTCACGTACTTTAGAGCGTTTGGAGTGGCAACAAGCCAGCGTTTAGTCGCTGTTTGTTAGTTGTTTGTTAGAAGTAAATGGAATTTGATTGTAAGCCTGTTTTTGAGCTGTTCTGGATTAAACATAGTAAGAACTTAACAGTGGGAACTTAAAATATTACCTTCAAGTCCATCAAGTCTTGTTCATCATTTATTTATTTTTCAATCGATTATGACCGTTAAAGTATTAGTTCCAACTCCCTTGCAAAAGTTCACTAACAATCAGGCAACTATTGAATGTGATGGTGGCAATATCGATCAACTGATCGACGCTTTGGAAACCAACTGTCCAGGTATCAAAGCTCGTATTTGCGATGAAAGTGGTCAACCCCGTCGTTTCTTAAATCTTTACGTCAACAGTGAAGATATTCGATTTTTAGAAGGTACAGATACAGCACTTAGCGATGGTGATGAAGTGAGTATTGTTCCCGCTGTGGCTGGGGGTTAAGCCAACAGATTTTTAGATTTCGTAACAGTATTTTGGAGGTTAGCTTAGTTGCTAATCTCTTTTTTTTGTCCAGTTTTTCATAGCAGTAGTACCATTTCTTTTTAAAGTTGTACTTAATATTTTGATTGTAAGTATCGCGCAAAGACGCAAAGACGCAAAGACGTTTATCCCGCTTAGTTTGGGGCAAAGAGGCAAAGGGGTCAAATCTGATTTAATGCATTTTCATAGAGAATTGGTATGAGAAAATTTAAGATGTTCAATGATTAATCTTTTTCGCAGCACCAAGCATTTGTCCTAGAAAAGGCAAGCCAATCAGCGCTGGAATAAAATAGCGAGAAGTACACAATAATCCTAAAGCTGCGCCAGTAGCCTCATTGAAGTAGTCTTGATAAAAGTAAATTATGGCAGCATCCCGCGTACCAATTCCCGCAAAAGTTAGCGGTAGTAATCCCGCCAGAATTGATAAAGGGGAAAGTGCCAAACTAACCAAAAAAGGCGCGATCGCTTTTAAAGCCAGGATAAAGAGCCAAATTTGCAGCAGATGTAAAAACCAGATGAATACTGATGTACTGGTAATAATTAATAATTGCTGTTTGTCTGACCAAAAATAATCATGCATTTCTCCCCAAGAAGCCTGCATTTTCTCAAGTTTAGACTTAAGTTTTTGAGGTGCAAACTTAATGGCGATCGCGAAAAACCAATCAGCAAAAGATTGTGACCCTAGCATCAGTAAACCAATCCCTAAGCCGATTCCAACCCCTGCGGTCATCAGCCAAAATAGACTATCTTTGGCAGGATAGAGTAATAGACCAAATACGCACCACAATAAGAGCGAGAGTAAATCGCAGGTTTTTTCAAAGATAGAGATCGAAAGAGCCAGGCTACCGTTAATCTTCGACCTTTCAGCCATGAAATATGACTTGGCGATATCTCCCATTTTGGATGGTAAAACCATGTTGAGGACACTGGCACCCAAAATTAAACGATTGGCTTCCAAAAACCCCAAACTATGGTGGGGTACTAACTGCTGTAACCGCCAGGAGGTAACTAAGGTGATGGGAATTACCATGACTAAACTGATCATTAACATCAGGCGATCGCAATTTTGCAATACTTTGAGCAAATTGACAACATCAATCTGAGTATAGATATAAAGCAGGATCGCAACGCTAATTAAAATTGAAACAAACCGTTTAAAATTCACAAGCAGCTATTAAAATTTGTGTGCTTCTACATTCATTTTTTAGTTGGTTGATAGTTGAAAATGTGAATATAGATTAATCGACAATAGTAGTTTTAGCGGATAAAAAAGAGGGTTAATTGATTAACTATCTATCTTTAAGTAGATTTATTTATTACGCTTAATATAAATTACTTTATGCTAATTTACTAGCTTTTAGCTTTAAAAAACTGCTTTTCTTCAACCTATTTCTTTTATACTAAAAGTATGAGTGAAGTAAGTATCTGGAGAAGTAATAGTGACACAAAATTTCCAAGACAGTTTTTTACACCCTATAGGCAAATATCACGGTGAGTTTAGCCCGAGCAATTTAGCTTTTAATTCCAATCTACAAGAGTTTGCCCAACAGGTATCCTATCTCTGCAATTTAGAAGCCAATGGCAAAATATCTCCTGAAGCAACTTATATGGAAATCAAGCAGCTTTGGCATCAGCTAGAGCAATCTAAACAAGAACTTTTAGACAACACTAACTTTACCCCCGATGAGTAAGCGTTCATTAAAGACTACCGAGAAAAATAGCGTAGTGGCTGTGAAAAAACTAGCCGAGCAAGCGATCGCTAAACACAGTCGCCTAATATTTAAACATGAAGCTGGGGTGTTTAAAGATAAAGACCCAGAAGACTTGCACCAAATGCGAGTAGGATTAAGACGCTTACGAAGTGCGATCGCCAGCTTGGCTTGGGCGATGAATCTACCAGAAATCGTGACGGTCAAAAAGCTGGGAAAAATCGGACATTCTTTAGGTGCGCTTCGAGATTTAGATGTTTTGCTCGAAGTTTTAAGCAATAATTATCGACCGCTATTGTCGGATAAAGAGCAGAAGATTTTAGATAAAGCGATCAAATCTCTAGGCAAAAGACGTAACGATAAATTAAAGCAAGTTCATAAAACTCTCAACAGTAAGCTCTATCTAGAACTTAAGCAGGAACTAAAGGATTGGCTCAAACGACCAAAGTATAAAGTATCTGGAGACTATTCTCTTAATTTTGTGTTGCCAGATTTGCTTTTGCCTTCCGTTTCCGAATTTTTACTGCATCCAGGCTGGTTAGTGGGGGTAGAACTCAAAGAAGGTAAAATTGAATTTCCAACAGTCGACAATATGGAGGCAATAGATCGACTTTTAGAATTAGAAGCTACTTTTTTACACGATCTACGTAAATCGGCAAAAAAAACTCGCTACAGTTTAGAGTTATTTGCTCAATTTTATGGAAAGTCCTATCATGACTATCTTAAACGAATAGAAGCAGTTCAAGAAATTTTAGGCCAGATTCAAGATATTCATGTTTTGATCGAGGTGCTAGAAAAAGTATTGCGATCGCCGATTGCGGAAAAAATGCCCGAACTGGCAGATTTGCTGTTAAGAACTCGATATCAGAAGTGGCTAGAATGGCAAATTTTACAAAAACAGTTTCTTGAAGTCCAGACTAGACAAAAACTTAGACAAGAGATCCAAGCTGTTTTAAACAGTCAAAAGTTAACGAATAACCACTAAGATCGAGTTTGGTTAAATCGTTAACTAGTTTGGATGGTAGAGATACAGAGATTTAGGGAATTGGGGTGAATTTTATACTCGATTTTAATCCTAATTTGAACCATTGGCGCGGTTACCAACAAAAGCTAAAGTCAAGCTATCGTGAACTAAGAAATGCTGCAAATGATAGGCTCTTTCTTCGGTTTTTAGCAAGATCTGCTCGTATAAATAGCGAGTAGCGCGATCGCCTAAGCTCTCTGCTTGAGCTGCTTGTTGACGCAATAGTTTGATAATCTCTTGTTCTGCCAACAAGTCATGTTCTACCATCTGACGTTCACCAAAGACACCATCATCTTCTTGTTCAAAGCAGCATAATTCAGCTAATTTACTAAAGCTAGCAGCAGGAATACCACCCAAGCCGTTTTGTCTTTCGCCAATTTCATGAACGTGTCCTTGAACTTCTTCGTAGCTTTCGGCAAAGAATTCGTGCAGGGAATAATATTCTGAACCTTCGACTACAAAATGATGTTTTTGATATTGCAAGTATAAACCTTGAAAGCTTGATAAGACAGCATTAAAACCTTCGCACACTGGCTCAGTAACACTTTTATCCAATAAAACTGGATTGTCTTCAACATGACCATAAGGACGCAGTAACCCTGTAGTAGTAGACATAACTCTTGCTCTCTCATTAAGTGAAAATTATTGACAATCTAAATATAACACGAATAACTTATTGAGAATCTAAAGTTTAGCAAAGTTGCTATTAGGAATTTAAGATAAAATTAGTCTGAACAAAAATTAATCTGCTAGCTTAATCACAAGCCAGCTTAATCAAAATCTTTAGTTTAATTATTAACCTTTGTATGGTTTGCAATGGGTTTATTTTATGGTAGCTAATTAATTTTAGATTAGGTGAAAATTTAAAAAAGTAGCTTAAATTAGGCTGTTTTTTTGGAAAGTAATCAAACACATCGAAGGGTGATTGGTTTCATGGATAGTTGTCGCAAGTTGTCATAAGTCGATTACCTCTAAATTAAGCCGATAGCAGCGTTGATCGGTATTACCTTGAAAAAGTAATAATTGGCGATCGCTCAAGATTTTAAGATCTCTTTGTAAAGTGCGTCGGGAAACATCAGGAAACAGACGCTCACAGTTTTTGATCGTAATTTCAGGATGATTAAAAGCGTAGTTGAGGATCAGACTTTGGCGAGAATTAAGCTTGTAGCAGCTAATCAACTGATCGAGCGGTTTAATTATCTGACTAACTGCATCATCTCCCACATCAGCGATTAAATAAGCTTTCAAGAGAGCCTCAATTTCTGTAATGATTACTTGATTATGAGCTTGATCAGAACTTAGAGCTAATAAAATTAGAGCATTCGTCGCATTAACGCAGATTTCAGCTAGGATCAGACTTCTTTGCTCTGATAACTTAGGATTACGAGCTTGTAACAACCGCGCCGCAAATTTAATCGCTTCTTGAGTAAAGCTGGTATCTATGTTTTTAAAAATAGTTGGGGAAACAAAAAATTGCCTAAAAACTATTCTAGAAGTAGGTTGCTTAAATAGTTGCTCGGCTTGAGTAACTAAGATGTGGATGAAGTCCACAAATGGTAGCTGTATGATTTCAGGACGAAATAATTTGTCCCACATAATATGTACCCGCTCTACATGACGCAACTCTAAAGCATTAAAAATGGCTAACTTATCAGGAAAGAATTGATAGAGTGAACCTACTGCTGTCTTAGCACGAGCCGCGATCGCATGAGTGGTAGCAGCCTCAAAACCCACTTCATCAAAAACAATTGCTGCTGCATTTAAAATCTGTTCAACTCGCTTCTGACTGCGTTGCTGCTGAGGTTGACGACGCAGAGAAGTTTTTGGGTTTTTCATCTTGACAAAAGCGAATAAAGTGTCATATATTAAGATCAAATAAAGCTAGTTTTCTGGAAGCTTATTAACAAGAATTAGAGCTGAAAGCTATTAAATACTTTCATACCAGCGATCGCAAACTCACGACACTTTATATTTTAGTTGTCGTAGGGAAATTGCTGATGCAAATTTTTCGATGCCAATTTTTTATTGAGGAAATATTTAAGATGTCTATGTTAGAAGGTGCGCCGTGGCTAGTCGCTCATAGATCGATGCTATCAATAAACCAACCGTTCAAAGTTTCTCTTTACGGCAAAGATTATGTAATTTGGCAGGATTCCACAGGGCAAATTAGCAGTTTATCTAACGTCTGCCCTCATATGGGTGCAATGCTATCTGAAGGCTGGTGTAATGTTCAAGCAGATGGCTCTAGTAATGTTGTCTGTCCGTTTCATGCTCTAGAGTTTGACCACAATGGTTGCACTATATTACCAGGAACTAAGCAAAAAACATTACCGCAATTAGAATCTTTAGAACTAATAATCCAAGGTGATTTTATTTGGTCTTATGGAAATTGTGAACCGAAAATCCCAATTCCCAACGTTCTGGAAAAGATTGCTCAAGAATATGAATTTATTGGCGCAACCGCTGATACCAGTGTCGAGACAGATTTGCGATCGATGCTGAGGATTATGCACGATTACAATCATCAGAATGGTACACATCGAGACTTATTTGAAATTACCGAAGTCAGATTTGAAAAATTCACTGATAACGGCTATCATTCCGAAGCTTTATTCAATGCTCCCATTGCTCCAAAAACCTGGTGGCAAAAGCTACAACAACCTAAGCAGTTAATAGTTCCTGATGTTATTGAAGCTCATTTAGAGAATTATTTTCCTAGTTTAGTTATTTTCTATGGTGAAAATCCCTGGGGAAAAATGGTTCAATGTCATCTTTTTACTCCAGAATCAGCAACAAAAACTCGTACCTATGTTTTATTGTTTGGCGAGTCTATTAATCCTTTCGCAAGATTATTGAAAAATCAATTTTTAGGACTGAGTAAGGTTGTTGTCGAACAAGATGCAGGTATTTTGAGCAAGATTTATGCCGACGCGCCAAAAAAAATCAGGCTAAATAACGAGGTGGGGATAGATTGGGTCGATCGCAATTTTGTCAATTGGCAGAAATAACAATTAACCGATAAACCTGGTAGGGGTGAACGCCCCCAATACTTCTACTTCTCGGTTAAGACAATTACTGCGGTCAATTTTATGTTTGAGAATGAGTAAAATATGGGATCATATTCGCCTTTAATTAACAATCTCCGCCTCTAAAAACCTACTACTTACTACCTACTACCTACTACCTACTACTCAACCGATCAATAACAAAGCTTAAACGAGAAGTATTGCGAACGCCCCTACTCATCGATACCAAATGCATAGTAGTAAACATTCGTTAACAAAATGTTGAAAGACTTTCCAACTGTTAGAGAATAAGTACCTAGTAACCTCTGATGATGGCAATTGAGAGTCACAGATTGCTTTAATAAAAAAAAGTTAAGTATTAACAATGGTAGACAGCCTTAAAAAACCGCAGTTTGAGGAAGTACGCCCTGGAGTCAAATCTCCTGCGGAAGAGACTATTCTCACCCCTCGCTTTTATACAACCGATTTTGAAGAGATGGCCAACATGGACATCTCCCTCAACGAAGACGAACTTCAGGCAATTTTAGAAGAGTTTCGCGTTGACTATAACCGCCATCATTTTGTCAGAGATGAGCAGTTTCAAAAGTCTTGGGATAATATTAGTGGCGAGACTCGCAAAGTATTTATCGAGTTTTTAGAACGTTCTTGTACTGCCGAATTCTCAGGCTTTTTGCTCTATAAAGAATTGGGTAGACGTTTAAAAGATAGAAGCCCCGTTTTGGCGGAAATCTTTACGTTGATGGCAAGAGATGAAGCTCGTCATGCTGGGTTTTTAAACAAGGCATTGTCTGACTTTAATCTTTCTCTAGATTTAGGATTTTTGACTAAAAGCCGTAAATATACTTTTTTTAAACCTAAGTTTATTTTTTACGCGACTTACCTCTCGGAAAAGATTGGCTACTGGCGCTACATTACTATTTTCCGTCATCTTCAACAGCACCCAGAAAACGAAATTTATCCGATCTTCAGCTTTTTTGAAAACTGGTGTCAAGATGAAAACCGTCATGGTGACTTCTTCGATGCGATCATGAAGTCTCAGCCTCAGTTTTTAAATGATCTTAAAGCAAGACTCTGGAGTCGTTTTTTCTTACTTTCGGTGTTTGCCACCATGTACCTCAATGACGTGCAGCGTTATCACTTCTATGAGTCTCTAGGCTTAGATGCTCGCGAATACGATAAGCACGTAATTAAACAAACAAATGCCACTGCTGGCAGAGTATTTCCTGTAGTGTTGGATGTAGAACATCCTGATTTTTATCAGCGTTTAGAAAAGTGTGTTGCCAATAACGAAAAATTGTCGGCGATCGCTAGTTCTAATGCCCCTGCACCAGTTAAGTTACTGCGTAAATTGCCTCACTATGTTTCTAATGGTGTAGAACTAATCAAAATGTATTTTATCAAGCCAATTCGCGTAGATCAGTTAGCTGATACGGTTCGTTAACACAGTTTTTGCTGATTAATGTTTAATTTTGGAGTCCTACTTTACAGTAGGGCTTTTTTTATCAAACTTAGAATTATCTTGAATTTAGATTTCTGGACAAAAACAAGTGGTACTTGGATCAATATTTTTAGCGTGTTAGTGGGTACGGGGTTAGGTTTACTCTTCAAAGATCGCCTTTCTGCCAAAGTGCAAACTATTATTACTCAAGGAGTTGGCTTACTTACAATTTGGATTGGCTTAAGTATGGCAAACAGCATGAGTCAAGTGGCAGCAGGAGGAATAGATGGGGCTGTTTTAGGTCTTTTGGCAATGGTAATCGGTGGAGTAATCGGAGAATGGTTACAGATCGAGGAAAGATTGACTATTTTGGGAGATTGGTTAAAACAGAAATTTAAGGGACAAGGAAGATTCACCGAAGGATTTGTTGCCAGTAGCTTACTATTTTGTGTTGGGCCAATGGCTTTAATTGGCAGCTTTAATAACGGCTTAAATGGTGACAATACTCTCTTAACCATCAAATCAACTATGGATGGCGTGATTTCCATCGCCTTGGCAAATATTTATGGTGTGGGAGTAGGATTTTCTGCCTTGATTATCCTGATTTATCAGGGTGGATTGTCCTTAATGGTTGGATTGGTGGCAAATACAGTCCCTGATGCGGAAAATAACCCTTATCTGTTAATTATTATTGGGGTTGGGGGCTTAATGATTGTGGCAATTGGCTGCAATTTATTAGAGTTAGTTAAAATTCGCGTTGGTTCATTTTTACCAGCGATCGCGATCGCGCCTGGAACTTATTTTTTATTCAGTTATTTCTAATTTCTCTTGTATAGTCCTACGTAAAAACGTTAGGGCATTTTTGAAATACTACTTCCGTCTTACGAAATTTCCTTAACGCGGGAGACCCGCGCGACGCGAAGCTAGTCCTTTAGGGCAACGGAATTTCGCGCTATTTCCTATTTCCTATTTCCTACTTACGAGCCGATTATTATTAATGTCCTAATCTAATTTTGTACGGCTATATTTAGTAGCGCGCAAATAGTACTTTGGCACTATCTACGACGCTACCGCCCGAATACTTCCCTAACTAGCTAAAATATCCAGACTCTTAATTACTACGCAGTATTAAGTTAATTTTATGCAGTTTAAGGTTAGTTCACAGCTGATCCGCCATAATTCATTCCATTAGAATCTCTTACAGCCAATTTTAGTTGGATAAAACCCATTACCCATTACCCATTACCCATTACCTCGATAAATTAATGTGTCTACTCAATTGAAAACTGCTGTAAATTATTGGGGGGTTTTTTGTAGATCTGGTCTTTCTTCGGCAAGAATTGCGCCTTCAACGGGACATACTTGTAAACAAATGCCACAGTCAATGCAGGTAGCGAAATCAATCCAGTACCATTCTGTTCCTTTAATATTCTTGCCAGGGCCATCGTGAATACAGGCGACAGGACAAGCATCAACGCAATCAGCTACTCCTTCGCAGATGTCGGTAACAATAGAATGAGGCAAAACAAGATTCTCCTTCAACTTTAATTTCGGTGGTCTGTGTTTGCGATCCTAACAGAATTAGACCAGCTTAAAACCCCTCTATCGCCATCGAGATTAACTGCTTGTCCTACGGGCAACGCAGCGTTAACCCCATCATGACCAAAAGGCAGATCGTAAATTAGCGGAATTCCTAAGTCTTCTAAGCGATCGCTTAATACTTCAGCCAGCGTCCAGCTACTCGTACCAGGATAGGGATCGCAACGACTAAAACGACCAAGAGCAATACCTTTAACCTGGTTTAAAACTCCCATCATGCGCCACTGAGTTAACATGCGATCGATCCGATAGGGATATTCAGTCACATCTTCTAAAGCAAGAATTACCCCAGTCAAGTTGGGCTGCATGGTTGTATTCAATAGATGAGTCGCTACGGTTAAATTTCCTGGGAGTAAAATTCCTGATGCCTGTCCAGCGACTCCTGACCTACCTTGTAATGCCTCAAGCTGACCTGTTTCCAAGTAATTAAACATTCGAGCGATCGCCCACTCTGGTTCGGCTGCTAAAGTAGTTAAAACCGAGGCATGAAGACCCGATACTCCTACTGTAGCTAAACTCCATAAGATACTAGTAAGATCGGAAAAGCCAATTACCCATTTAGAATGAGCAACGTCCCAAGTCCAATCCTCCAGTAACCTTGCGCCACCATAACCACCCCTGACGGCAATAATGGCTTTACATTCTGGATTATGCCAAGCTGCTGCTAAATCTGCCCGTCTTTGGCGATCGCTCCCTGCCAAATAACCACACCAAGATTGGTAATTTTCACCCATCTCCAGCCGATAACCGCGATCGCGCCAAACCGCTATGCCTTGTTTTAGGGCATCAGTACTTTTAACTGCCCCAGACGTGGCGATCGCGATCACTAAATCGCCAGGTTGCAGCAATGGTGGCAATTGACAGGGTTTTAAGATTGCAGAGGATGATGACATCACAATAATCGTAATCGCAAGTATTCTAAATTGAAGCTTAAAGCTTGCAGTATAACCCCTGTCCGCTCAAATCTCGAACAAATAATTTCTGGACTTATGGCTTTACTCTCAAGCCAAATTTCTTGTTTGAATAAAAAGGAGCAAAAAATCTCACATTCTCTCGCTTTGCAAAGTTGCTTTATGTTAAGTTAATTTTCATAAAGTTTTAAGCTGATTTAAATAAAAGAAAATAATATGGCGTTTGAAATTCCCGATGGCATCAAAACTTGGTCACAGTTTGGTCATCCAATTCTGATGT
Source organism: Pleurocapsa minor HA4230-MV1 (assembly GCA_019359095.1). NCBI lineage: Bacteria > Bacillati > Cyanobacteriota > Cyanophyceae > Pleurocapsales > Pleurocapsaceae > Pleurocapsa > Pleurocapsa minor. The sequence goes on from JAHHHZ010000011.1 coordinate 450,074, forward strand.
GGGTCTTGCTAGGTCTTACTGTTTACGCATTGTATTTGGGACTGCAATATAAAAAAGTTCGCACTGCTGATAAAGAAACTAGAAAAGAGCTAGTCAAGCAGAAATTTGGTGAAAGACATCATCAAGCAGGATCGCTCCTTTTGGCTTTGATGGTTGTAGGTAATATTGGCGGGATGGCAATTACCTATATCAATAACGGTAAACTTTTTGTTGGCCCTCATCTCTTGGCGGGGTTGGGGATGACTAGTCTAATTGCAGTCTCGGCATCTTTAGTCCCTTTGATGCAGAAGGGTAATAGCCTTGCTCGTACTACTCATGTTTCCCTTAACATTGTCTTGCTAGGCTTATTTGGTTGGCAAGCAGTTACAGGAATGCAAATTGTCCAGAAAATTGTCGATAGATTAATGTCTTAATTACATCCTCGACATGTAGAAAGTCGATTTTACTGGTTTGAAGTGCGATCGCCAGTACGTTTAAATCGTTAAATCATCAATAAATTAATTAGGGAAGCCCAGCAATTACTTGAGCTGAGTTTCCCATTAGTGCTGAAAACAAATATTGAAAAAAGGTTTTAAACCGCATATTGTTGAGGATGAGTAACTTTATGCAGTTGTCTACTACTTTTGGGTGGCATAGGAAGACTGTGGCTATTGTGGAAATCCTGCTGCACTTTGTAAGTTAAACGAGGTGAGATTTGGCGTACAATTTGAGCTAATAAGCGATCGCCAGTAGCCTGAATCAAATTAGGTGAGAGTTTGCTAATAAATTGGGGAAACTCAACCTTAACTTGAAGATCTAAACCCCAGCTTACTTCAGTAATAAGTTGAGGAATGTTTGTCTGCTGGTTAAATAAACCTTTGCTTGATGTCTGACAAGCATCAACAGCTACCTCTTGTAGTTTCATTTTGGCGCGATAGTTCACTTCATATGCTTCATCACAGTCAGGCAGAGGAATAGTCTGCATTAAATAAACTCGATCCACTGGAGGATTTAACACCACAGCAATTTTTGGCTCAACTTCATAACCAAATGAACCAAATTTACCAACAGTCAGGATATAGCCGTTATCAGCCACAGGTTCGACCTTCATTGGTTGAGCGCAACGACAAAACCAGCCTTCATGAGCATCAAGATATTTAGCTACGGTGTCGAGATCACTATACATATCCATTCGGCCATTGAAACTAACTTTAAAGGCAAACGTTCTTTGTTGTTCAATAGAATCAGTATAGGTAAGCTGCATAGAGTCAGAAGAAGAAATTTCTAAAAAGGTATTTTGTGAATGATTGATAAATTTAGACTGCATGTCACTTTTTAAACTAATTTTAAACTAACGTTTTCTAGGCAATCCTTATTGTTAATATGATTACAATAAAGGGGTTAATTATTAGCTAAACACTTTTTTAGTCATATGGGTGTGATTTAGATCTTATGCGAGTATTTGTTGCAGGAGCTACAGGAAAAACGGGCCAACATATTGTTAGACAATTAATCGATAAAGATATTTCTGTCACAGCGTTAGTGAGAAATCTGGAGCAAGCTAGAACAATATTGCCTGAGACAACTAAATTAATTGAAGGAGATGTTTTAAATCCAGCTACCTTTGAGTCTAGTCTTAGTGATTGTAGCGCCTTAATTTGTGCCACTGGTGCTAGCCCCAGTTTGGATCCGACTGGGCCATATAAAGTAGATTATGAAGGAACGAAAAATTTAGTCGATGCTGCCCAAAGACAGGGCATAGAGCATTTCGTTTTAGTATCTTCTCTCTGCACTTCTAAGTTTTTTCACCCGTTAAATCTGTTTTGGCTCATCTTGTATTGGAAAAAACAGGCGGAGAATTATATTCAGGCTAGCGGTATTCCCTACACAATCGTTAGACCTGGAGGGCTAAAAGAAGAAGATAATGCTGATAACATCATTATGTCTCAGGCTGATACCCTGTTTGACGGTAGTATACCCAGACAAAAAGTAGCTCAGGTATGTGTTGAATCACTATCTCAGCCAACGGCTAAATCAGCAATAGTGGAGATAGTGGCTAGCCCAGATGCTACCAGTAAATCTTGGTCAGAGTTGTTTGCTGGTGCTATTTTAGCGTCATAAAAGCGTGGTCAAGACCACCTATAAAACCGTCAGCGATATTTGTGCCTGAAGTTCAGCGATCGCGTTTGCACCAATGACTACAGGTACTACTGCCCCCTCCACCGCAGCAGCATATCGAGGAATAGCGCTAGCAGCTAGGGGTATATGGCGATCGCTAACTATCAATCCGAGAGTGGGATCGTAACCCCGCCAACCCGCGCCAGGTAAATATACTTCTACCCAAGCATGAAGATCTCTTGACTGTTGGGTTGAATCTCCTTCCTGGTAGCCACTAACAAACCGCGCTGCAATACCGATCGCTCGGCAAACCTCCATGAATAGCACTGCATAGTCGCGACAAGAGCCTTGTTTATCCCTCCAGGTAACTCCAGCGGGAAAAGGTTCACCGATATCTCTAATGATGTACTGACAGTCTTGATAGATACGTTGATTGAGAGTAAAAAGAAAGTTGAGGGTATTTCCTTGGGTGGCGATCGCAATTTCTTGAGCAAGTTCTAAGGCTGAGCTATCCTGAACAAAGCTATAGGGACGCAAGTAGGGTTCTAATTGTTGTAAAACAGAGCTGGGATAGTCAAACGGAAGAGTAATCGCCCAAGGCTCAAGTAAGTAAGTAAAAGGATTAGTACAGCTTGTTTCTACCCTAGCTAAAGTCTGGATACTCAACTTGTTAGTTGGTCGATCGAACCACAGCTTGATTAAATTATTACCATCAAGATCGATAAAATCTGAACTTCCTTGAGTTAGGGGTAATACCGATAAAGTAAAACTCTGAAGTTGGTTAAAGCGATCGCTGCGGGGACGCAATCTCAGCAGATGAGGCTTGAGTATTACTGGCTGAGGAAAGCTGTAGATCGTTTGATGGCTTATTTGGTATAGCACAGAAGGAATCGCTTAAAGCAATAAAAGTAGTATAAATTTCTTTTCCTACCTCATTAATTGAACTTTGCATGTCGTCTAGAAACTCATGTAGCCCAGACTGAATAATATCTTCGATCGTCAAGTAACTAAGTCGAGAACACAATTTGCCTAAAGCTCTTTCTGCACCATTACACCAACTACCAGGAGGTGTTTGAGTAATCTCATGTAGACGTTGCTGAGTTTGCCACAGGCAAAAGTGAATTGAACGAGGAAATTGTCGGTCTAAAATTAAAAATTCGGCGACGCTACTAGGAGTAATATAGTGCTGAGATTTTCGGTACATTTCGTAAGCACTAGCAGACTTGAGTAGAGCCATCCATTGAATCCGATCCAAGGGAGTACCAACCCATTCGACAGAGGGTAATAGCAGAAAGTATTTCACATCTACAATCCGAGTGGTTTTATCGGCTCGTTCTAGTAATCTACCCATTTGTCCAAACTGCCAACCTTCGTTATGAGACATGGTAGCATCCATCACTCCTGCAAAACGATGGCTCGCCATTTTCACTTTACTAAATAGTTTTGGCAAGGCTTTAAAAGAACTACCAGCAGAAACCTCTTTGACCATTAAATAGAAAGAATTGACTTCCTCCCACATTTCCGAGGAGATCACTTCACGAATTGAGCGCGCATTTTCTCTGGCTTTGCTTAAACAAGAAATAATCGAGTTTTCATAGCTAGTATCAAAGCAAAGAAACTGAATAACATTGCGATTATTTACTTCCTCATAGCGACTATTAAACTGATCTAAGTCTCCTGTAACCGAAATTAAAGGTTTCCATTGGGGAGAAACTCCCTCTGGTAAATCTAAGATCAAATTAAGATTGACATCGATAAAACGAGCAACATTTTCTGCCCTTTCGATATAGCGATTTAACCAGTAAATTGAATCAGCTACTCTGCTTAACATTGTTGGTAGTTCGTTGTTAATGATTAGTTTAGTTGAGAATCCAGGTATCTTTACTCCCGCCACCCTGAGAAGAGTTAACCACCAAAGAACCTTTGGTTAGCGCTACACGAGTCAATCCGCCTGGATGCACATAAATCTCGTCACCACGATGCAAAATATAGGGACGTAAATCTACATGTCTGCCTTCTACCTTGCCATCAATCAGGGTTGGTACTCGCGAAAGACTAAGAGTCGGCTGGGCAATATAGTTACGAGGATTCGCCTTAATTTTTTCGGCAAATTCTGCTCTTTCGACGCTTGTAGATTTTGTGCCGATTAACATGCCATAACCACCCGCTTCGTTAGCTGCTTTAACCACTAACTTATCTAAATTATCTAAGACATAATGGCGATCGCTTTCTCTCCAGCAAAGATAAGTAGGAACATTGGCTAAAATGGGTTCTTCTCCTAAGTAATAGCGAATCATCTCAGGAACATAAGCATAGACCACCTTATCATCTGCCACTCCTGTTCCTGGGGCATTGGCAAGAGCAACTCTACCCTGCTGATAAACATTCATTAATCCTGGTACACCCAGAAGGGAATTGGGATTAAATGCTAAAGGATCGAGAAAATTATCATCAATGCGACGATAAACTACATCGACTCGCTTTAAGCCTTTCGTTGTCCGCATTTGCAGATAGCCATCTGCTACCACTAAATCCCTTCCTTCCACTAGTTCAATTCCCATTTGTTGTGCCAAAAAGGAATGTTCATAATAGGCAGAATTGTAGATTCCTGGAGTTAAAAGCACTACCATCGGTTCTGGTAACTGGGGTGGTGCTAGGTTGAGTAAGGTTTCTAATAGCTGACTGGGATAATCATCGACAGGCTTAACCGTCATATCCCGAAATATTTCAGGAAAGGTACTCTTCATTACCCGCCGATTTTCTAGGACATAAGATACACCAGAAGGCGATCGCAAATTATCTTCTAAAACATACCACTTGCCATCTCGATCTCTGACTAAATCTGTCCCTGTAATATGACACCAGACACCAGCAGGCGCTTTGACTCCCAAACAAGGTTTAAGAAAACCCGAAGCAGTTTGGATAATCTCTGCGGGCATTTTGCCGTCCTTAATGATATTCTGCTCTCCATAAACATCAGCGAGAAAGAAGTTTAAAGCCTGAATGCGCTGCTTTAGACCTCGTTCTAACTCTAACCATTCATCACCATCAATGATGCGGGGAATAATATCAAATGGAAAAATTTTTTCCACCCCTTGATTATCGCTATAAACATTAAATGTTACCCCCAATTTAAACAACGCTATTTCTGCTGTTTGACGCTGTTGTTCTAACTGTTGCATACCCAGCTCAATCATGTGTCTAATTAAATCAGCACAGTGCGATCGCGGCTTACCTAATTCTAGAAACAGCTCGTCATAAAAGTTTTCTGGGTCGTAAGCTTCAAATGCCATGTATACTCGCTTAGCTCCAATACTCAGGATTTTCAGCCATAATTTTTAATCTTATCTAGATCAATTCTGAGGTTATGTTCGTTGTGAACTTTGTAACTTGTAATATTTTTCAGACAAGTTTTCAGCTGTCGAAGCAGGAGGCGATCGCTCGATCAATCTAAAACTGATAATTTATGTTTTAAAAGTTAGATTTAATTTTGTCTAGATGACTGGTCTACTATAATTAATTTAGTATGAAACGAACCAGCAAACGCCATGAATTGATTTGTGTTGGTAGTAATTTAATCGCTCAACGAGGATTCAATGCTGCCAGTATTAATGAGCTTTTGAGTAGAACAAACGTGCCGAAAGGTTCGTTTTACTATTATTTTGCGAGCAAAGAAGATTTTGGGTTAGCCATCATTGATGATTTTGCTAGTAGATGTCAAGAGCAACTAAAAAGCTGTTTGGAGAACGAGCAGTATACTCCTTTGACCAGGTTACGTAACTATTTTGAATTAAAGATTGTCGATCTAGAAAGCTGTGACTGTATTGATGGCTGTCTAATTGGTAATCTAGCTCAAGAATTATCTGCCCAAAATGAACTATTCCGCGATCGCTTAAAGCAAGTATTTAATAGTTGGGAACGATCTTTTGCTCAATGCTTAGATGCTGCAAAAGTAGCAGGAGAATTAGAAGATTATAATCATTCTGGTCACTTAGCGAAGTTTATTTTATCTAGTTGGCAAGGAGCAATTCTACAGGCAAAAGTCGAAAAATCGATAGTACCCCTGAAAACTTGCGTCACAATTTTGTTTGAACGAGTACTTAAATAATTGCCATTCAAATGCTGTTTTTTTATTTGCTTAACTTTACTTAATAAAGAAAAAAGCTAAAAAGTTTGTGACAGAAAATTCTATATAATAAAGAGTTCATAGTACAAGCCGACCTGAACCCCAGGGTCTGCGATCGCGTTTTTTCAAATCATCATGCTTAATCCAAATTTGGAAGCAATAGAACTCAATAAAGAAGAATATCAACGATATTCGCGTCACATCATCCTGCCAGAGGTAGGATTAGACGGTCAAAAACGCCTTAAAGCAGCTAGTGTTCTTTGCATTGGTAGCGGTGGTCTTGGTTCGCCACTATTACTGTATTTAGCAGCAGCAGGTATCGGCAGAATTGGCTTGGTAGACTTCGATATTGTCGATAGTTCTAATTTACAGCGTCAAATTATTCACAGTGAATCCTGGGTAGGCAAACCAAAGATTCAATCAGCCAGAGACCGCATTCTCAGTATCAATCCTCATTGCCAAGTAGATTTATACGAAACGGCAATCAGTTCGGCAAACGCTTTAGAAATTCTCGAACCCTATGATGTAGTAATTGACGGTACAGATAATTTCCCCACCCGTTATTTGACCAACGATGCTTGCGTCTTACTAGATAAACCTAACGTTTACGGTTCGATCTTCCGTTTTGAAGGACAGGCAACGGTCTTTAACTATCAAGGAGGCCCCAACTATCGCGATCTCTATCCTGAACCACCACCACCAGGAATGGTTCCCTCTTGTGCAGAAGGAGGAGTTTTAGGCGTTCTTTGTGGCATTATTGGTACGATTCAGGCAACGGAGACAATTAAGATTATTCTGGGTGCAGAGAATACCCTTAGTGGCAGATTGCTGCTTTATAATGCCTGGGACATGAAGTTTCGTGAGCTAAAGCTACGTCCTAACCCCGAACGACCAGTAATTGAAAAACTGATTGATTACCAGGAATTCTGTGGTATTCCTCAAGCTGCTGCGGCGGAACAAGCAGCTAGTAATGCGATCGCTGAAATGACTGTTCAGGATCTCAAACAACTAATGGACAGCGGTAAAAACGACTTTGTGCTGTTAGATGTGCGCAATCCCAACGAATACGAAATTGCCAAAATTGCGGGTTCAGTTTTAATTCCCTTACCAGAATTAGAGGACGGTAGTGCAATTGAGAAAGTGAAAGAACTAGTTAATGGTCATCGTCTCATTGCTCATTGTAAGCTGGGAGGTCGCTCTGCTAAAGCCTTAAATATTCTCAGAGCAGCTGGGATTGAAGGTACTAACGTTAAGGGTGGAATTATTGCTTGGAGTCAAGAAATTGATTCGAGTATTCCCCAATACTAGCTCTGTTGTTGATTGCTGACTTGCACTTGCCAAACTGCACTAGTCTAGAGGGATGAAGGAAGCAAACTAAGAGAACAATTTATCAACTCGCTATGAACATTGAACATTGAACAATTGATTAATCAGGTTTAAGACCTCTTTTCATTGCTCATTGCTCATTGCTCATTGCTCACTGTTGAATGCTGTTCTCGATCCTTTATCCCTTAAAAGTTTTTATTACTTCCGATTTTGACAAGCTAGCTTTAGTATAGTTGTGAGTTAAAAATTATAGTTTAATTGCCATGCAAATTTTTTTAAAAGCAGTTCGTTGGACTAGTTTAGTTTCTTTTCCCGTATTTTTATTAGCTACCCCTAATTCATCTGCATTAGCTGGCAGCATTGGTACCTGTGCTAATAGTCTTATCTCCAGTGGCGTAACTCAATCAGCAGCAGCAGCAGCCTGTTCTGATGCCTTACAGCCTGAAGATTTGGCGCTCTGCGTCACTGATATCACCGCGACAGGTATTAAAGGTAATGAAGCTGTAGAGTCTTGTTATCGCGTCCGTAGACCTGATGAACTTGCAAGCTGTGTCACCACCATCAGCAGCGGTTTAGAGGCAGGAAAGGGAAAGTCAGATATGACTCTAGATAGCTGTCGCCGTAGCTTATTGCCAGAACGTCATGCCGAATGCACCCTAGATTTAGCCACTGTATCTAAAATATCTAGTGAGGAAGCAATGAAAAGCTGTTTGGCAGCAGAGATTAATCCTGGCAACGTATCTCCTGGTACTGACGGAAGTAGGAAGTAGGAAGTAGGAAATAGGAAATAGGAAATAATATTTCAAAGATGTCCTAACGTTCTCCTAACGTTTTTACGTATGGTTATATAAGTCGACGGATTACATAAGTATTTGATAGTTACACTCAATTTTTAATTAAATATTTGTTTGATTCGTCGACTCTATAATTAAACGGGATTGAAAATGTTTGATTAAGTTGAAATAATTATTTTTAGCTGTTTAGCTATTGAGGAGTTTCTTGAGCAATTCTAGATTTCCCTCTGCCATAAGGTTTAGACTTACCTTTAATGACCTTAATGACCATTTCGAGTAAAGAAATAGGTATTACAAACACCCAAAAAGTTGATGCTATGAAAATTATCAGCCATGATATGGGAGCTGTATTCAAATTTTGCTGATTTTTGAAAATGAGCAACAAGAGAAAGACACAGTATACGCCTGCACCAAATAAATAAAATGTCATATTAATATATAGATATAAAAAGTTTTATAGTTTTTTATTCTTATAATATTGTTAATTAAAGCTCTTAAAATTTTATCAAGAAACAATATTAATTAAAAAATATTTAATGAAGTGTTAATGAAGTATACGATTTTGCTTGAGTATTTATTCATGGCTAATTATTATGCCAATTAATAGCAAAACTGAATCCGATTATTCTCAATGGCAAGAGTTAGTCAATTTAAAAGATGCTGAGTCTGGATTAGAAAAGATCAAATGTCATTTAGATTTAGTTCTGTTAGCATTAGAAGCGATCGCCAATATTAGCTCAGAGGAGATAATTCAAGCAGCTCAAGATTTGCAATTAGAATCAGCGCTCGGCGATCGCCTAACCCACTGGCAATTTGGCTCTTCTAACCCCAAAAATGATTTTAGCGCCAGCAAAAAACTAGAGGTTGAAGAAGTGCGATCGCTAGTATTAATTATTTGTCATTTGGCTAATCAACATCAAGAATTGCTTCGTCGGGGAGTTAATCTATTAGAACAAATTACAGAACAGAATGAATCACCTCATCAGACTACTTTACTCGGTAATTATTTAGACAAATTTATTAATTACTATCAAGCCAGAATTGCTAATTCTCAAAATACTTCACTAGAGTCTTTATCTAATTTAGCCTGGAAATTATTAACTGCGCTACTGTTTTATAGTGGTCAAAATGGTCATCGTTTATTTTGGGTTGCAATCTTTGACGCTGTTGGGATGAACTTAGATTGATTAAAGATTATAGTTTAATACAAATATACAAATATAAAATAATCATAATTTAAGCGTAACTTCTAAATTAGCTTCAGCAAAATGTCCTCTACAATCCATCGCTTCACGCCACCTACCTGTACGTTAGAAATTATTGGTAAAAAATCGCTCTTTTCTCGCTGGATAAGTTCAGATGTCTTACCAAAATTCCAGTTTAAATTAAAATTTGATGACCCACGCCAAACAAATTTAAAACAAGTAACAATTCAGGGAAATCAACAAGAGTTATTACAGCTTCAGAAAGCAATCCAGCAATACATTCAAATACAGCTGCAAAATTCTTTTCAAGCAAAAAACATTCAGACAAGTTCCAAACCAGAGGTTATTGGTGACAAAATTCCCTATTTGACACCCCAAGGGTTAATGCATCATGAACTCTTTTTTGGTTTTTTAACTCATAATAGCGATCGCCATAGTATCAGACTGGGTACAGTACAGCTATTCGATCTGGTGACGGCATTAGAAGCATATCAAACTAAAATTCTGGCATCTAAGACTAAACAACCGCAATCTGGGCAAAAAGTTATTCTGCTTGGGGGAGGAATTGCTGCCGTCGCGATTATGGCGATCGCCATAATTACTGTTTTGAAACCCCAGACACAGCCAGAGATCGCCATCAATAATTCTCAACCTCAATCTTCAACCAAAATTCCTGAACTAAATGAAATTACTCCCCCTTCTATCCCAGATCTCAATCAAAAACCTGCTACAACCAAGCTAGGAGAACCCCTTGCTTCGACCAAAAGATTACCGCCACCTCCCGCCGTAGAAACACCCAAACCTAAGCCTAATATACCAGATCCTGCTGATTACCCATTATCTGATGTTGCCCGTCAGTCAGGATTAGACAACTCAGCTAAGAATAAAAAATCAGCAAACATAAATCCTCAAACAGCCAAGTCAAAAACCACCATTTTGGAGAAAATACCTACTGCCCAAACCTCTCCCAAAACCTCTCCCCAAGTTCAAACCAGCTTGAGCGACCCATCTCAGGATTCAGCTGTGCAAAACTCATCTAATCAATCTAGTCAAGCACAACAGGTTGTTACTTATTTTGAAAACAGATGGCAACCACCCGCAAATCTCAAGCAGAGTCTAGAATATCGCCTGTTGATTAATCGCAACGGTTCTATTACACAGGTAACACCTCTAGGTAAAGCTGCTCAACTTTATTTAAGTCAAACTAATATTCCCGTCAACGGAGAGGCATTTATTTCTCCTGTGGACAAATCGCAGCCATCGATCATTCGCCTATTGCTAAATCCCAATGGTCAAGTCCAAGTTTTTACCGAATCAAAATAGTAAAATAAATATTTGAAGCCAGCATTACACGCTATCATCTTTTTGCAAGGGTAGGATATTCCAAGCCTGAATGATCATTTGACTCAACCACTTGCGACGCTCTGGATCGAGAACCCGATCATCCTGTAGTATGCTTTCGGTTAACTGCTCGATAGACTGTCCTTGTTGACGAGCCATTTGAACTACACCTGCGATCGCAGTAGCAATAACTTCTTCATTTACGGCACTATTTTTGAGTGCCAGCATTTCTTCCGTGTTAGCGGGAATAGAATAATCCATGATGGAGTTAGAATTTAAACTAGGATAGTAACTATGTATTGATTTTCAATTTTGACCTGAAATTAGGATACAAAAATTACAATCCCGTCAGCTTAACTCAATGCTATTGTATTTGCCTACAGTTTCAAACTTCTTAAGGATATATTAATATTATTTATATATGAAAGAGTTAGCCTATTTGGAAATACCCACTCCTGATATTGCAGGGGTAAGAAACTGGTTACAACATACATGGCAGCCTTTATCGGGCGACAAAGTTAAGACTCGTGATGGAATTCGGGTTAAATTTGCCATACCTGATAGTGAGGTATCAATATTTGTTTGGCAGTTACAACGCACTACTTATCTGAAGGTATTTCAGTGGGGGCAAGGCAATCAAGCAAAGCAAATTAAACAGCAACTAATTTCCGAAATTCAGGCTGTATATCCCCCAAGTTATCCTGCTCCACCTGAAGTTGATTTGTCACAACAATCAATTTTTGCAGCTTTAGAGTCAGATTATCCAAAAACCGTGCATTTCTTTCAGAAAATGCCTAATGGAGAATACGATCTCAATCGAGTTTATTGGTGGGAAAAACGCTGGCGTGAAAGTGTGAAGCATCCACAACAGCCCCAGGAAGTTATTTTTAAAGGCAATACAGGCTCTAGTAAACAGCATTTCGATTTGATTTATATTGGTGGGGCGCTAGGAGTGATTCACGCTGCGGTGATGGCACTCAAAGGCTACAGAGTGCTACTGGTAGAAAGACTTCCCTTTGGCAGAATGAATCGAGAGTGGAATATTTCTCGTGATGAGTTCCAGAGTTTGATTAATTTGGGCTTATTTACTCCCGAAGAATTTGAGTCTGTCATCGCTGCCGAATATATAGACGGTTTTAGTAAGTTTTTTGATGCTTATAACCCACCTAATCTTCAAGCAGCAGTCTTGCATACCCCTAGAGTTCTTAACGTGGCGATCGATGCGGAAAAACTCCTGCGCTTTTGTGGCGATAAACTACGTCAGTCGGGCGGAGAAATTTGGGATGAAACAGAATTTATTCGCGCCGACGTTACAGATACAGAGGTGACGGTTAAACTTACCCATCTACCGACCAAAACTAGTAAACAAGCAAGCGCCAGACTACTGATAGATGCTATGGGTACTGCTTCGCCGATCGCTTGGCAACTAAATGGTGGACGTGCTTTTGATAGTGTTTGTCCTACAGTAGGAGCAGTAATTAAAAGTGGTTTTGCTCCCGAAGTTTGGGACAAAGATTACGGAGATGTTTTAAATTCTCACGGTGATATATCTAGGGGTAGACAGTTAATTTGGGAACTGTTTCCCGCAGGTAATGGAGAATTAACCTTCTATCTCTTTCATTATCATCAGGTGCATCCAGACAATCCTGGCTCGTTACTAGAAATGTACGAGGACTTTTTTACCATCTTGCCAGAGTATCGTCGTTGCGATATGGAACAGCTAGTCTGGAAAAAGCCGACTTTTGGCTATATTCCAGGACACTTTAGTACTAGCGATCGCGATCGCACCGTGGCATTCGATCGGTTAGTGGCGATCGGTGATGCTGCTTCTCTCCAGTCTCCTCTAATTTTTACTGGCTTCGGTTCTTTGGTGCGTAACTTAGAACGTTTAACTACCCTGCTTAATACTGCTTTGCAGCACGATCTACTTTCAGCTAAACATCTCAACCAAATTAGAGCCTATCAAAGCAATATTTCTGTCACCTGGCTATTCTCTAAAGGCATGATGGTACCGACGGGTAAAACTCTACCTCCCCAGAGAATTAATTCCATGTTAAATACTTTTTTTGGTTTGCTGGCAGACGAACCACCTGAAGTTGCCGATACTTTTATTAAAGATCGTACTGACTGGCTTACCTTTACCCGATTAGCCTTAATTGCCGCCCGTAAGAACCCCGCCTTACTAGTTTGGATTCTAGAAATGGCTGGAAGCAAAGATCTCTTGCGCTGGTTGGGTTCATATTTATCTTTCAACCTTGATGCTTTAAGAAACTTACTAATGGCGAGTTGGTTTCCTGGCTTACTAAAAAAATCACAGCCCTGGCTAGAAAAGAAAAACCCTGCTCTATGGCTGAAGTTAATCAGTTTAAATTATCAACTACGGCATTCTAAATAGGCAAAACAAAAAATTAAAGCTTTAGTTAGTAGGGATTTGGAGACTTGGGGATTTAGGGATTTAGGGATTTAGGAAAAACAACGCTGATGTACTCTCCCCATTTCCCCATTTCCCCAATCTCTATCAATCAACAAGTGTAGGCAACATCCCCATCAACTTATTTACCCATGCCTAGCTGTTGTGCTTTTTGGTATACTTTTCCTTCCGTTAATAGAGAAGGAGCAATAACCACATCTACCTGCTGCATTTCCTTGAGATTTTTAGCACCCAAAGTTCCCATGCTGGTTTTAATTGCCCCTAGCAGATTGTGAGTTCCATCATCAAGTCTAGCTGGGCCAACCATAATCTCTTTGATCGTGCCTGTCGTTCCTACCTTAATTCGAGTCCCACGGGGTAATACAGGGCTAGGAGTTGCCATTCCCCAATGAAAATCGCCCCCAGGAGCTTCTGCTGCACGAGCAATAGGAGAGCCGATCATCACAGCATCTGCACCACAGGCAAGGCATTTACAAATATCGCCTCCAGTGACAATACCACCATCAGAAATTACTGGCACATATCTACCTGTTTCGGCGTAATAATCATCTCGCGCTGCCGTACAGTCAGCCGTTGCCGTTGCTTGAGGAACACCAACACCCAAGACACCACGAGAGGTACAGGCTGCACCAGGCCCAATCCCAACTAAGACTCCCGCAGCGCCAGCCCTCATTAATTTGAGAGCAACTTCGTAGGTGACACAGTTACCTAGTACTACGGGCATGGGCATTGACTGGCAAAAAGTAGCTAAATCTAATGAGGCGATCGCTTCTGGAGCTAAATGATCCGTGGATACTACTGTCGCCTGAATAAAGACCAGATCTGCTCCTGCCTCCGCGACAATTTTGCCATATTTACTTGCGCCTGCGGGAGTTAAGCTGACAGCGGCGATCGCATCTTGTTTTTTTATTTCCTGAATTCTTTGAGTGATCAATTCTGGTTTGATCGGTTCGGCATAAAGCTGCTGCATCAAACCAACAAATTCATCATTCCCAACAGACTCAATTTTCTGCAAAATTGGTTCAGGGTTTTCATATCGAGTCTGTATCCCTTCGAGGTTTAAAACTCCAATTGACCCTAACTTTGAAAGTAAAACTGCCATTTTTACATCAACCACTCCATCCATTGCACTAGCTAGGATCGGTATTTCGCGGTTGATTCCGCCAATTTCCCAGGTAGTATCAGCTAGACTAGGGTCTAGGGTACGCACTCCAGGGGATAATGCGATTTCATCAAATCCATAGGCTCTACGAGCCTTTTTTCCGCGACCAATTGATATTTCCACGCTCTTGATTCGTTCCCAAAGCTTATTAACTTAGGCTATCAAATTTTATCCATTTTTGAACATAAATCGCTGCAAACAGTTTTACAGCTATAAGCTTTTAGCTAAGTTTTTAGTGAAAGTCCACAGTTTATCTGCTTAAGATAACTACAGCATTTTGTCCGCCAAAACCGAAGCTGAGACAGATGGCATGACTAATCTTTGCTTGTCTTGCCTGAGTAACTACATCCAAATCAAATTCCAAATCTTTTAACCCAACACAGGGAGGCAAATAATTGTGCTTTATCGCCATTAAAGTTAAGGCGGTGTTAATTGCGCCAGATGCACCCAGAGTATGACCTATAGCTCCTTTAGATGAACTTACTGCTACTTGAGGAAATATCTGTTGAATCAGCTGCGCTTCATGGCGATCGTTCAAGACTGTACTAGTGCCATGGGCATGAATATAATCGATCGCCTTTGCTTCTAGATTACTCCGTTCTAACGACTGTTTGATTGCTCTGGCGGCACTGCCATTTACTGCTTGGGGGGTACTGATATGGTAAGCGTCACAGGTTAAGCCAAAGCCTTTGATTCTGCCGTAGATCTGTGCTGAGCGATGAGCAGCTGACTCTGCCGTTTCTAACACAAACATTGCGCCACCTTCACCTAAAACTAAACCTTCTCGCGATCGATCGAAGGGATAACAACCTGTAGTAGCTAATGCACCCATTTGGGCAAAAGCAGTTAAAGTTAGAGGACTAATTGGCGTTTCCACAGCTCCCGCAATAACTCTTTCACATCGACCTGTTTTAATTAGTTCATAGCCTCTCGCTAATGCCCAAATTCCTGTGGCACAGGCAGCCATTGGGGCTAGTACTGGAGCAGTAGTTTGGAGATAATTAGCCGTAATAATTGCAGGCTGATGAGGTAAAGTTTGTAACCAATTAAAGTTTAAATTATTTGCTTGATGCCTGGACATTTGGCTAGACAAATTTTCCCAAGTTGCCTGACAACTACGGCTTGAGCCAATGACAACACCAGTATCGGTTAATGGTATGTGTAACTCAGCATCTTGTAGCACATCAATGAGAACTTTCTGAGTTAAATCGCTGATCTGACTTGGCTGGGAATCAATTATTCCTAAAGGGTAAGCAGGAAGTTGCTCAAAAATTTGGCGCGACTTAATTCCTGATTTTCTTTGTAAAATACTTGACCAAGTTGATTGGAGTGAACCGAGACAAGAACTTAATCCTATCCCAGTAATTACCACGTCCATAGGCTGGTGAAGTTATTTGAAATTATGAGCTTAGGGTCTAAAACTATTAAATTAGAGACTTGCTGCTAATAACCAAAATCCGTTTATTTTTTAAGGTTTTTTCAGATTTTCTAAGCCTTCAACTACTTTAGCTGTGCCAATGCGATCGCCTTGCTTGATTTGCTCAACGATATCCATGCCTTCAACTACTTTGCCAAAGACAGCATAGTCTCCATCTAGTGAAGGTAAGTCTTCTAGGGCGATATAGAACTGGGAAGAAGCCGAATCAGGCATGGCAGAACGAGCCATCGCAATGACACCGCGATCGTGTTTGAGAACTACAGAAGAACTAGGGAGCTTGGCTTTGCTATAGGTAGGCTTTTCGTCTCCATCTAGTTTTATCTCTAGGGGAATGCGACGCTCCATACCAGTTTCAGGATCGGTAAAGCCACCCGTCCCCAGTTGCCCAGCAAAATTCGGATCTTTTCCTTGAGGATCGCCACCTTGAGCGACAAATCCAGGAATCACTCGGTGAAACACTAGTCCATCGTAAACACCTCGATCGATCAGATCGACGAAATTACCCGCAGTTGTTGGTGCTTCTGTACCATTGATTTCAATCAGGATAGGAGAACCATTAACCTGCAATTCTACCTTTGCCATCCCCTCTAGCTGGGGCAAATTATTACTCATTTTATTACTGTTTTTGGCACTCGCCAATTGTGATTGATTAGTTGCCAGATTATCAGATGATGAGGATGATTGCGAAATATCTGTCGCGGATGTCGCACATCCTCCTAGTACCAAACTGCTGATTAACAGTAACGAAAACATTTTGATTAACCACGCATTAGATTTTTGAGTCATATTCTAAATTTTGACTGATTACCGCTGATGACATTGACCGTTGTAGCTTAATTTCTACTTAACTAGTGTAGTTTCAAATCTTTTTGATGATGGAAAAACTCAAGCTTTTTGCTATCAGTAAGTTTTAAATATATCTTCACAATTGCCCACTTTTCTAAGCAAAATTATGGCAAATTGTGTAATATATACGTAGTTAAATAATTAAATTATGCCACACGAACAATTAGATTTATCAAGTAACAAACCAGTATTGTCTTGGGCAAATCATGCACTCGATCATCAAGAAGCCCAAATGGCAAAAAATGTCGCATCTCTTCCTTTTGTCTTTAAGCATGTGGCATTGATGCCTGATGTTCATTTGGGCAAAGGAGCATTAGTCGGTTCAGTTATTGCCACGAAAGATGCGGTAATTCCTGCTGCTGTCGGGGTTGATATTGGTTGTTTTACAGGAGATACCAAAGTCCCTTTAGTAGATGGTAAAGAGTATAGAATTGCCGAGCTGGCTAATCATGGGCGCTCAATCTATGTCTATGCCTGTACGGACACTGGTAAAATCGTCTGTGCCAAAGCGATCGCCAGAAAAACTAGAATTAATGCTGATTTGATCAAAGTAGTTTTGGATAATGACTACGAAATCAAATGTACTCCAGACCATCAATTTATGTTACGAGATGGAAATTATAGGCAGGCTAGCGATCTCAAGCCAAATGATTCTTTGATGCCTTTCTACTCCAAAGTAGACAAAGATGGATACACTTTGATTCAGCAAAACTATTCTGGAAGATGGCAAAAAGCTCATTGGATTGTTGCTCGTTCAGGGATTTTGGGTGATGAAATTCCTAAATTGGCAAATCCACAGAATCATCGACAATATGAGCATGGTTATAATCACAAAGTAGTTTCAGTCATTTCCACAGTAGAAAAAGAAGATGTTTATTGTTTAAGTGTTCCTGATTACAATAACTTTGCCCTGAGTGCAGGTGTGTTTGTCCACAATTGCGGGATGGCTGCACTGAAGCTGCCTTTTACAGGCGATCGCCTTGAAGGAAAGTTAAAAAAGATTCGTCATCAAATAGAGCGTTCAATTCCCGTTGGTAGATGGGAAAACAAAAGTATTGAGCAGAAAGTTACTAATTGGCAAGGATGGCGAGATTTTAAAGAACTACATCCAGGAGTACAAGATTTAGATAATAAGGCTCAAAAACAAATGGGTTCTTTAGGTGGCGGGAATCACTTTATCGAACTTTGTTTGGACACAGATAATTATGTCTGGTTGATGCTTCATTCTGGTTCACGACACATTGGCAACAAGTTGGCTCAATGTCATATTTCCACAGGTAAAAAACTGGCTGAGTTAGCCGATCTTAGTTTGCCCGATCCTGACTTAGCTTATTTTGTGGCAGGTACGCCCGAATTTGAGGCTTATTGGCGCGATTTACAGTGGGCGCAAGATTATGCTCGTTTCAATCGAGACGTGATGATGGAGCGTTTTAAACGGATTGTCGAGGAATTTGTTACAGGAGGTAAAGAGATTAAGCCTTTATTATCTGTAAATTGTCATCATAACTATGCCGAAAAAGAAGTTCACTTTGGGGAAGACGTTTATGTAACTCGTAAGGGAGCAGTCCGCGCTCAATCAGAAGACTACGGCATTATTCCTGGTTCAATGGGGACTAAATCTTATATCGTCAGAGGGAAAGGAAACCATGACAGCTATTGCTCTTGTTCTCATGGCGCAGGCAGATTAATGTCTCGTACCAGAGCGAAAAAAGAGTTTACGGTGGAGGATGTGATTGAGCAAACTCAGGGGGTTGAATGTCGTAAAGACAGCAAGATTATCGATGAAATTCCTGGAGCATATAAGCCGATTGAAGAGGTGATGGCACAGCAATCGGATTTAGTCGAAGTTGTCGCTACGATCAAACAAGTAGTCTGCGTCAAGGGTTGATGATTAGATGCCCTAGCCAGAAGGGCGATCGCTTGATTGTCGATTAATCTGTAGGGCGATCGCTAAATATTGCTAAATATTATTTATTTTGCCGTTTACAATCCTTCCAAGGGGACTTGTAAAAATCTGGCTAACTCTGCTCCTTGGTTTTCTAAAGTAGAAAGAGCAATAGGTTCACCCACACGAGTCAAAGGAACATCCCTTCTTTTTTTTGAGCGCAGATATAAAGCACGTTTGGGACTCAATCCTTCCCTAATCTCGGCTCTGATAGACTGTACTTCTGAAATCGGAATTTCGACTTCTACCTGACGATTTTTACCTGGATATCCTTGACGAGCGATCGTCACTTTTCCTGTTTCTTTATTAAATTCGTTGTAGCCACCGCCAACATTCCATACGAGCAATAGCCAGAGATATGTTGCCAATAGCGAACCCGCAACACCATAAAAAGTTAAAGCAATTCCTTGAGGAACAAACTGTAATTGACTGGGATCGGAAACAATTAACAAGTTAGTTTTTAGATAGCTGGATAAACCCGCCAGTAGAAAGCCGACTCCTCCTATAGTAATGATCGTTGCCCACAATAAATTACTAAGTCTGCGAGAGCCAAGAATATCCTGGCGAAGAGTCTGTTGTTGCGTCTTGTCTGTTGTCATCATGATTATCTTAAGTCAAATTAATATTTTCGAGATTAAGTTGAAGAATATGGCACTTAACCTCTATTTTCTCACTCACTTGATTTAGTAAAACATAATCAATCTAAAGACTTTCATTAATCCCTGCTCAAATTAAGTGTTGACTTAATTTGAAGCTGTAATATGTCGTTTTATAAATTTTTTGCTAATAATTATTATAAGAACTCTCATCAGTCAGAAGGAAAAATATTTCCAGGAAACAGGTCTTTGTTTCCCTCCTATCAATAGTTTTATGCTATTTTGGTATAATCACTTAAATACAGTCGCCAAATTTATTTTGTAACAGTATCTTAAGAAAATTTTCAGCTGATGACAGGAAATATCACCTGGTAATCTGGTAAAGTTTTATAAAACTGGGTACTTATCAAACAGTATTTTGAAACAGCTACCTCAAGGCATAATAGAAAAGTACGTTTTGACAAATCTTGCAGCCTAATACTATATATCTAAGCAAGAGGATTTAAAAATTATGACAATAGCAGTAGGACGCGCACCAGCCAAGCGCGGTATCTTTGATGCCGTAGACGACTGGCTCAAGCGCGATCGCTTCGTATTCGTAGGATGGTCGGGTATCTTACTCTTCCCTTGTGCCTATA